>NZ_JAMQIF010000010.1:246159-260016 GCF_023845855.1 Clostridium sp. ZBS2 | reverse complement strand
TTTATTTTTGTTCTTTTAATAATATTATATATTTTTAGATTTTAGCAAAAACAAATAATTATTGTAATAGAAGGTGTACATTGTTTTGGCGCAACAATGTTAAATTAATTATTACAATTTGCTAAAATAATATTGGTATATTTATATTTAATATATCAATGAACTTTTTATTTAATAAAGGTTCATTAATTACATTATTACAAGTAAATTTAAGATTACTTAAACTCATAGAAAGTTCTTCTTCTATAAATTCTTCAAAGTCCCATCTTATAGACTCTGTTATAAATTCATATGTATCTGAAGGAGAATTGAAAATTTTAATAAATAATTTTTTTTCAGGATCACTATCCCAGTTGTTATTAAACTTATCACAAAATAAATTTAATTCTAATAATAGCCTGTCTTCATTACTTTCCCAAAGAGAATTTAGAAAATTGTAAGATTCTATCATTGAATTAAGATTACTTATATTAATAGAATTATTTTTAATTACTTCTTCAGTTATAATATCAAAAGTAGATACTGGAATGAAGAATCCTTCACATGTACGATCAAAATAAGTTAAAAAAGAAGTAGGTAAGAATATATGTTGTAAAAAACCCAAAAGAGCATTTATAGAAGGATAAACTACCCATCCACATTTTAAAATACCTTTTTCAGAATCTAATATTCCAGTATAAGCAATTTTAGATTCTGTGGTTATAGATCTGTTATCAAAATATCCTTCCCATAACGAATGATCATTTAATATTCTATTTTCCCAAAACAAGTATTCTTTATAATTATTTTTTTGATTTGGGTTTTTATTAGTATTACTCTTCACATAAGACACCTCTTTTCAACTAAAAAACTAATATAAATTATCTTAAAATTTATATATAAGTATTTTTTTTAATAGACTATATTTAATATATAGTCTATTAATTATTAAAGTTTAGAATAGTATTCTACTACTAGAGAATCATTAATTTGTATTGGAACTTCATGTCTTTCAGGATTTCTTATAAGAGTACCTGAAAAATCAGTTTCATTTTTGCTTAAATATGGATATAAATTATTACTTTGTGATAAAAAATTTTCTTTAAAAAGTTCATTTTTTTGAGATTTTTCTCTTAAAGCAATTACATCGTTAATCTTTATATTGAAAGACGGAATATTTACTTTGCTACCATTAACTAAAATATGTCCATGAACTACCATCTGACGTGCTTGAGCAACTGAAGTTGAAAAGCCTAATCTATAAACTAAATTATCTAACCTACATTCTAATCTTTTTATTAAAGCAGGACCAGTGGGTTCTTTATCTTTAAGTGATTTTTTTACATAAGTTGCAAATTGTTTTTCCATTACGCCGTAGTATGCTCTAAGTCTTTGCTTTTCAAGAAGCTGAGTACCATAAGCTGAAAGTTTCTTTGCATTTCTAGCGCTACCATTATTAGCTCTTTTCATTGCATTAGGATGACCTATAACATTTAATCCTAATCTCCTACATAATTTAAATCTCGGTTTAATCATTCTTGCCATAATAATATCATCTCCCATAAAAAATTGCCGCGATAAAATTAAGCCTGAAAATAATATAACATATAATCTATAAAATGTAAATGAAAATCATTATCAATTATAAAATATTTTTATTGAATAATATAGTTTTTAATATTTAAAGAGTTAAGCTAATATAAAAATATTATAAATTTATTAAATAAGTTTTTAAGTCATAACAGTAAATACAATTATTGTGATTTTTTTAGAGTTTTAAATATTTTTTATAAATTAAATGTATAATATTTATTTACTATAATTTAATAATAAATTAATATATAAATAAATATTATTTTAAGATTGAAATTATGACTTTCAAGTTCAATTGACAATCATTTTTAAAATATGATATTATAATTTTTGTAAAATTATAATTTAAAATGTAGAATTATAAAAAAATAGAATGAAGAGGTATTTATGGAAAACATATTAAAAAATGAAAAACTTATGATATTTGCAGGTGGAGTTGTAGCTGGTACTTTAGGATTAAAAGCTTTAAAAAGTAAGACAGCTAAGAAGATTTATGTTAGTACATTAGCTAATGGAATGAAACTTCAACAAGATGCACAAAATTTATTTGAAACAATGAAAGAAGATGCACAAGATATCTGCTATGAAGCAAGAAAAAGTTCAGTAGAAGATTCTGTATCTTCTGAAGGTTAAAATTAAATTAAGATTTAATTAATAACAATTTATATTAGGTTTCATGAGTTTTATAAACAAGCTTATGAAACCTAATATTTAATTAAGGCACATGAAAATAAAAGGACGTGATTTATAAATGAAATATAAAATAGTCCATGATATGCCAGGTCGTTTAAGAGTAAGATGCGGAGAATTTGCTTTTTCATTAGAGCAAAGTTGTAGTATAGAGTATATCTTGGAAAAGAGTGAATATATTGAAGGTACAGAGGCTTGTTATGTTACTGGAAGTATTTTAATTTTTTATGATGAAGACTATAAAGATGAAATATTAGAGTTACTTTCTAAAATAAAAATATCAGAATTACCAGAATTAGATTGTGATAATAAAGAAAACTCAAAGGAAATAGATAAAGAATTTAAAAATACAATTTTACATATGATAGGAAGAAGAGTTTTTATAAAACTATTTGTACCAACAGGCATACGTAAAGTATTAGCAGTTTGGAATTCTTTTAGGTTTATGAATAAGGGGGTAAATAGTTTACTACAAGGAAATATAAATGTTGATGTATTAGATGCAGCATCAATTGGAGCAGCGTTATCTCAAAAGGCCTATAAAACAGCAGGTTCCATAATGTTCCTACTTAATATTTCTGAGTTACTTGAAGACTATACAAGAAAGAAAACAAAAAATGAACTTACTAAGAGTTTAGCTATAAATGTAGATAGTGTATGGTTAGCAAATGATGATAAAGAAATATTAATACCTATAGGAGATCTTCAGGTTGGTGACAAAATAATAATTCACACTGGAAATGTTATACCAGTTGACGGAGTTGTTTATGATGGTCAAGCTATGGTAAATCAATCTTCAATGACTGGAGAACCTCTTGCCATTGAAAAAGGAATAGATGATGTAGTATATGCAGGAACTGTTGTTGAAGAAGGCGACATAAAAGTAGCGGTAAAAGCTTTATGTTCAGAAAGTAGAATTAGTAAGATTATTGAGTTAATAGATAATTCAGAAGAGTTAAAAGCAAATATACAAGGTAAAGCTGAAAAACTAGCAGATAATATTGTTCCATTTAGTTTATTTGGAGCAGCAGCTACATATTTAATTACAAGAAATATTACAAAAGCATTAGCAATACTATTGGTAGATTACTCTTGTGCAATAAAATTGTCTACTCCAATTTCAGTAATATCTGCAATGAGAGAAGCATCAACCCATAAAGTTATGGTTAAAGGCGGTAAATACCTAGAAGCATTAGCAGAAGCAGATACAATTGTATTTGATAAAACAGGTACATTAACTGTAGCATCTCCAACAGTAGCTAAAGTTATACCTTTTGATGGATTTGAAAGAAATTATGTATTAAAAACAGCCGCATGTTTAGAAGAACATTTTCCACATAGTGTGGCAAGAGCTATTGTTAAAAAAGCTGCACAAGAAGAACTTCATCATAAAGAAGAACATGCAAAAGTAGAGTATGTTGTAGCTCATGGAATCGCAACATCTATTAATGAAGAAAAAGCAATAATAGGAAGTTATCATTTTGTGTTTGAAGATGAAGGAATCATATTATCAGATGAACAAAAAGAACTTATAGAAAAAGAAAGTAATGGCTATTCTCTTATTTATTTAGCAGTTGGAAATAAACCAGCAGGATTTATTTGCATAAGTGATCCAATAAGAAAAGAAGCCAAACAAATAATTTCAAATTTAAAAGATACAGGAATAAATCAAGTAATAATGTTAACTGGTGATGGAGAGAAAAATGCTAGAATAGTAAGCGAAAAGTTAGGAATAGATAGATTCTATGCACAGGTATTACCAGAAGAAAAAGCTAATATTATAGAAAAATTAAAAGCAGATGGACATAAAGTAATAATGGTAGGTGATGGAATTAATGATTCACCAGCACTTGCAGCTTCAGATGTTTCTATTTCTATGAAAGATGGATCGGATATAGCAAAAGAAGTTGCAGATGCAACATTAATGTCATCTGATTTAGAGTCACTTGTAATAGTTAGAAAGATAAGTCAAAACCTTATGTTAAAGATAAATAAAAATTATAGAAATATACTTTTATTTAACACATCACTTCTTGTACTGGGCTTATTTGGATATATAAGACCGACAACATCTGCTGTGTTACATAATTTATCAACTATGGGGATAAGTGCAGACAGTATGCGTCCTTGTTTATAATTTATTATATTAAAAGATATCTTCTCATGAACTTAATAAGTTTTCATGAGAAGATATTTTAATGTGACTTAATATAATAAATATTTATGATATCATTGTATTAAAAACTAAGAAAGATTAAAAAATATATTTAAGGTGGATAAAATTATGTTTAAAAGTTGTAAGAAAGATTTTAGTGATTTTATAATTAATAAACAGTTTAATAGATTAGAGAATAAAATAAAAGATGTAAATTTTTTACTAGAAGATATTAAGGAAAGTCAAAGGAATTATAGATATTCTAATATAATGTCAGCTTTAGAAGATTTTGAACAGTCAATATTAGAAAATCATGAAGAAAGAAAAACTTTTATTCAACTTATGGCTCAAAGTAAACTAAATATAGGATTAGATAGTATTTTAAGAGAATTTATAAATCTAGTTAACTTTTTTGTACAATGGGACGAATTAAATATTTTTGAAAAAAATTTTGGCTCTGCTAAGTATTCAGAAAAAAATGTAGAGAGAAAGTTAAATCAATTATGTGAAGATTATGTTTATTTAAAAAAAGGAATAAAAACATTAATAGATTTAAAAATATCTCAGGGTATAGAAGAAGAAAAATTACAATATTTATTTATAAAGTTAGAGAATTTAGATGAAATAATAGACGAAAATAAAATATATAATTGGTTGCCTCCTGAAAATGAAGAGAACTCTTGGCAGCATCAATTATTATATGGAAGAAATTATGTGAATCATAAATTTAAAGAAGATAATGCTATAAATAAAAGTTTAGATGAAACGAAAATAGTAAATATAAACCAAATGGTACATAACTCAAAAAAATTTATAAAAAACATATTAAAAAAATAGGCTATATTTTATGGGTAAGGGAATTTGCGTAAATATAGCGCAAAATAAAAGGAGGAGTATTTATGAAGTGTAAAATTAAAGAATGTTGTAATACTGTGGAAGAGGATGAAAAATACTGTAAATATCATTTAATAAAGAGAAATTCTAAAAATAGAAAAATTATTGCAGCGGTTAGTATTATTACTAGCTTATCTATTGTTAGCATTACTGGAATAAAAAAATATTTTGATATGAATAAAAACTTTAAAAAAGTTCAATAATAAGAGTAACTCTTCACAGTAACTAAAAATAATATATATTTAATATCTAAAAAATAGTGTATTGGTTTTTATTAAATCAATACACTATTTTTTTATTCTTTAGGAATTTATATAAAATTGTATATGAATAGAATTTATTATAAAATTAATATAAAGTACGCACAGCATCTTTAGTGCGTTTTTTCTTTATATAAATGAAGTGGAGAGCAAAAAATGAAAAATATAATAGATTTAAAAAGAAAAGATGGTATTAATATAAAAGCACAATTAAAAGTGTTGGATGAAAGCTATATTGAAAAAATAATGGAACTACAAGAATATGTAGATAAATCATTAGAAGATAAAGAATTATATGTTTTATCAACAAAAGAAGAATTTATAGAATATATGCAAGGGGAAGGTAAAGCTATAGGATATTTTACTTTAGATTCAGATGAATTAATAGCTTTAGGTGTATATAGAAAATTAGGATATGAAAAAGAGAATTATGGTTATGATTTAGATATAGAGGGAGAAAAACTTTTAGAGATTGGTCAAGTTGAAGTTACAATAGTTAGAGAAGATTTTAGAGGAAATAAACTTCAAAAAATTCTTTGTGAAATTTTAGAGAAGATAGCTTTAAATAATAAAATTTCAATTATGACAGCTACAGTTTCTCCTTATAATAAATTTAGTTTAAATACATTTGAATCAATAGGATATAAAGTTGGAAAAGATAAATTAAAATATGGTGGACTAAGAAGATATGTTTTAATTAAATATTTATATTAATTTTGGGAGGTAAAGATGAGGATATTACATACTGGTGACTGGCATTTAGGTAAAAACCTAGAGGGAAAAAGTAGAATGGATGAGCAGGAATTATTTTTAAATGATTTTGCTAAGTTAGTTAAAGAAAATAATATAGATTTAGTTATTATTGCAGGTGATGTGTATGATTCTAGTAATCCCCCAGCAAGAGCAGAAAAAATGTTTTATGATACATTGAAAAAAATATCATCTAATGGCGAGAGAATTACATTAGTTATATCAGGCAATCATGATAGTCCAGAAAGACTTGTATCAGCAGGTCCTCTTGCAAGAGATCATGGAATAATTATGGTTGGTACTCCTAAAACCATAGTTCAATGTGGTGAATATGGAAATCATAAAGTTATAGAGTCTGGAGAAGGATATGTTGAATTAGAAATAAATGATGAAAAAGCTGTTATATTAACTGTTCCATATCCTAGTGAAAAAAGATTAAATGAAGTTTTATATGGAGAAATGGACAATGAAGAAGATAGAGTGAAGTCTTATAGCGATAGAATACATTCATTATTTGATTCTCTTAAGGTACATTATAGAAAAGATACGATTAATTTAGTTGCATCACATTTATTTGCTATGGGGAGTGAAGAAGGTGGTTCAGAAAGAAGTATTCAGTTAGGGGGAAGCTATATAGTAGATGGAGGATGTTTTCCCCATGAAGCTCAATATGTAGCTTTAGGGCATGTTCATAAACCACAAATTGTTCCTGGTACTAATAAAAGAGCAAGATATTGTGGATCACCTATTCATTATAATAGAAAAGAAATAAATTTTGATAAGAAGTGTTTTATTATAGATGTAAAATGTAATGAAGAGCCTAATATAAAAGACATTGATTTAAAGGTATATAAGCCTATTGAAATATGGAAATGCGCTAATATTGATGAAGCAATATTAAAATGTAAAGAAAACTCAGAAAGAGAAAGCTTTGTTTATCTTGAAATAGAAACTGATAGATATGTAAGAGAAGATGAAATAAAGCAGATGAAAGATTTTAAGAAAGATATATTAGAGATAATTCCTAAGATTAAAATAAATGATGAGGAAGATGCTATTAAGAATATATCAGAAAAGTCTTTTGATGAAATATTTAAGGATTTTTATAAAAAAGAAAGAGGCGTTGAAGCAGATACGGAAGTTGTTGAGTTGTTTTTAAATATAATGTCAGAGGTAGGTGAAGAAGATGAGACCAATTGAGCTTAGGATTAAGGGATTAAATAGTTTTATAGAGGAGCAGAATATAGATTTTAATAAGTTGACTGAAAGGGGATTTTTTGGGATTTTTGGACCTACAGGTAGTGGAAAATCAACTATTTTAGATGGGATAACATTAGCTTTATATGGACAGGTTTCAAGAAAAAGCTCTAATTATATAAATACTAATTGTGATTCATTAAATGTAAGTTTTAAATTTCAAATATCAGGTATAGAAAAGAGAACATACGTTGTAAGTAGGGAATTTAAACGTGATAACAAAACTGGTAATCCAAGAACTTCAAGGGCTAAAATAATTGATAAAACCAATGAAATAGAAGAAGTTTTAGCTGATAAAGCTCAAAAAGTAACTGAAAAATGTGAAGAAATAATAGGTCTTGGATTAGAGGATTTTACTAGAACAGTTGTATTGCCACAAGGTAAATTTAGTGAATTTTTAAAGCTTGAAGGAAAAAGTAGAAGAGAGATGCTTGAAAGATTATTTAATCTTCAAAAGTATGGAAATATTCTTTCGGTAAAATTATCTAGAGAAATAGGTAAAGAAAAAACAGAGAGTAATCTTCTAACTGGAGAATTAAAAGGTTATGATGAAGTTAGCAGTGAAAAACTTAATTTAAAAAATGAAGAACTAGAATGTGCTAAAAATCAATTAAGTAATGCAAATAATGAATTAAAAGATATAGAGAAAAAATATAAATCTAGTGAAGAAATTTGGAATTTACAATTTGAATTAAACTCTTATAAAGAACAAGAAAAAGTTTTAAATTATAAATCTAGTGAAATAGAAGAAGATAAAATTAAGCTTAAACTTGCGGAAGCTGCATTAAAGGTTAATCCATATGTATTAGCATATGAAAATACTTTAAATGAAGGCAATGAGACTCAAAAAGAAAAAGAGAGATTAGAAATAAACTTTAAAAAATTGAAGGTTGAAAAAGAAAATTCAGAAAAAAATTTATTAGAAATTACAGAAAAAAAAGATAAAGAAATACCAGAATTAAAATTAAGAGAACAAAAAATAAATGACGTAATAGAAGAAAAAAATAAGTTAGATATTTTAGATAAAGAAATAGAAGAAATTTCTTCAAAGGTTCAAGTATTAAGAGAAAAATATAAGAAAGAAAAGAATAATAGTTTAATTATAGAGGATAGTATTAAAAATACAACTATTAATATCAAGGAATTGGAAGAAAAATTTGAAAGCTTAAAAATAGATGATGAATTAAAAGTTAAGATTCAAGATGGTCTTTTAATCACTGAAAAATACAGTTTATTTGAAAAAAATATTAGTAATAATAAAGATAAATTAACGAATATAAATAAAGAAATAGAAAATTTAAAAGTGAATTTTGATGAGTTACAAAAAATATATAAAGTAAAGTCTAATTCATTAAATAAAAGCAAGGATGAATTAGAAAACTTGATTAAACACTGTCCAGGTAACCAGGAAGATTTATTAATACTTCAAAAAAATCTAACTAATTGTAATGAAAAGTGGGAAAAATTCAATCAATATTCTGATGAAATAAAAAAATCTAAATTATTAATTGAAGAATTAGAAGAATTATTAAAAAAAGATAAAGATAAAAAATCTAGTATTGATAATGAATTATTAGACTTAAAAGAAAAATACAAAAAATGTGAAATAGAAAATTTAGCTTTTAAAATAAGAATGAATTTAAAGAATGGTGAAGCATGCCCGGTATGTGGATCATTAGAACATGGTATAAAAAGCAAAGATAAGTTAATAGATGATTTAGATGATGATATAGTAAATCAATTAAATAATAAAATTAATGATTATGAAATTAACTTAAAAGTATTGGAACAAGACATAACAATATATAATACTAAAATCAGCTCTGAGGAATATAAAATTAGAGAGAAAAATCTTCAAATAGAAAATTTAGGAGAAGAGTTTAAAAACGTAGTACCTAAAGACTTAGAAAGTCAATTTAATAGGCTGAAAAAAGATATAGAAAACTATGATGCAAAAAAAGAAGTGTTAGAAAATACACTTATACAATTAAAAGATGAGAATTATAAATTGGAAAATGACAGTAATAGAATATCAATTTTAATAAAGGAAAAAGAAACACAAGTAAATTTGATAAATGAAGAATTAGCTATTGATATAGAAGAACTTAACAATATAAATGAAAAATTAAATATTATTATAAGAGAAACTAATGTAAGTGATTTTAATAAAAAGAGTCAAGAGATAGTTAATATAGAAAAAGAAAGAGAAATTTTATCAAAGAAGATAAAAGAATTTAGAATCAATCTTGAAACCTTAATTAAAGAAAAGGATAAAGTGCAAGAAAATTTAAACTTAATTACTGAAGAAGGAACGTATGCACGTACATCATTAAATGAAAAAAATAAAAATAGAGAAGAAAAAATAAAAATAATAAAAGATAAGTTAGAAAAAGAATTTAATTTAATGGATGATTCAAATAATATTGATAGAAATAAGTTGTTTATGTTATTAGATTCTATAAAAAAAGAAATAGAGTGTATAGAAAAAGAATTTAAATCAATTCATGAATTGAAAGACATAATTTGTATTAAATATGAAAAATGTAATGAGGAATTTATTTCAATAGTAGCTAAGGAAAACCAGATTATAAAGAGATGTGAAATAGAAAAAGAAAATTTAAATAAAAATTTAAAAAGTGAAAATTTTGAATCTATAGAAGAGGTAAAAGCAAATATTATTGAACTTAATGATGTTGAAATATTAAAGGCAAAGATAGAAAAATATAAAGAAGATTTATCTAAAATCAAAGGAGCGATAGAGAGCTCAGTTAAAAAATTAAATAATAGAGAAGTTACAGAACAACAATGGATAAGTATTCAAAATAGTGTAAAAGAAAAGAAACTAGAATTTGAATCATTAAATGAAATTAAAATTAAATTAGAAGAAGAATATAAATTTATAGACAATAAACTTAAAGAGCTTAAGGATTTATTAATCAAAAAAGAAAAGATTGATCATAAATTAGCTTTGCTAGATGATTTAGATAAATTATTTAAAGGTAAGAAGTTTGTAGAGTTTGTTGCTATTACTCAATTAAAATATATTTCAATGGAAGCATCTAAAAAATTAAAGGAAATAACTAATGGAACTTATGGATTGGAAGTAGATGAAAATGGAAAATTTATAATAAGAGATTATAAAAATGGAGGTGCTGAAAGAGATGCATCTACCTTATCAGGAGGAGAAACATTTTTAACATCACTAGCATTAGCATTGGCATTATCATCACAAATACAGCTTAAGGGAACAGCACCATTAGAATTGTTTTTCCTAGATGAAGGATTTGGAACATTAGATGATAATTTATTAGAAGTAGTTATGAGTTCGTTAGAAAGATTGCATAATGATAAATTAAAAATAGGTATAATCAGTCATGTTGAGTCTATTAAAAATAGAGTGCCTGTAAAGTTAATACTTACTTCAGCAGAATCAGGAAAAGGGGGAAGCAAGGTAAGGATTGAACGAAGTTAAACTATATTAATGGGTAAATGGGAAAATATTCAGAGCAAACAAAGGTCAAAGAAAGTCAAAATTGAAGAAAAACTTAGATTTATACTGAATGGTTTAAGATAATTAAGATTTTTAGAAAAAGTATTCATTTTTTAAACATTGACAATATTTAGTTGTGTTAATAAAATATTCACTATAAAAAGAAATATAGTGTGAAGAAGCAAGTACACGAGATATTAGAAGGAGTGATAGTTTATGATAAAAGAAAATGGTAATATTTCAATTCATACAGAAAATATATTCCCTATTATTAAAAAATGGTTATATTCGGATAAGGATATTTTCATTAGAGAACTTATAAGTAATGCTTGTGATGCTATAAGTAAGTTAAAAAGATTATCAGCTTTAGGTGAAGCAAATGTAGATGAAAATGAAAAATTTAAGGTTACAGTAATAGTAAATAAAGAGAAAAAAACTCTTAAATTTATTGACAACGGAATTGGAATGACAGAAGACGAAGTTAAAAAATATATAAATCAAGTAGCTTTTTCAGGAGCAGAAGATTTTGTAGAGAAGTACAAAGATAAAATGGATGAAGGTAGTGATATCATAGGTCATTTTGGACTAGGATTTTATTCAGCATTTATGGTTTCTGATAAAGTTCAAATTGATACATTATCATATAAAGAGGGTTCAGAACCTACAAGATGGATATGTGAAGGTGGTACTGAATTTGAGATTTCTAACTCGGATTCTAAAAATGAAAGAGGTACAATAATAACTTTATATATCAATGAAGATAGTAATGAATTTTTAGATGAATACAAGCTTAGAACTATTATTACTAAGTATTGTTCATTCTTACCTATAGAAATATATTTAGAAGATGAAAACAAGGTAAAAGAAGAACCTAAATATGAAACAAAGAAAAATGAAGATGGAACTGAGTATAAAGAACTTATAACACCAGAAGAAGCAAAACCTTTAAATGATACACATCCTCTTTGGATGAAAAAACCAAGCGAATGTACTGATGAAGAATATAAAGCTTTTTATAGACATGTATTTACTGATTTCAATGAACCGCTATTTTGGATTCATTTAAATGTGGATTATCCATTTAATTTAAAAGGAATATTATATTTCCCTAAATTAAAACATGAATTAGAAGCTACAGAAGGTCAAGTTAAGCTTTATAACAATCAAGTTTTTGTTGCTGATAATATAAAAGAAGTAATTCCAGAATTTTTATTACTTTTAAAGGGTGCAATAGATTGTCCAGATTTACCTCTTAATGTTTCAAGAAGCTTTTTACAAAATGATAAAGATGTAGCTAAAATATCTAATCATATAGTTAAAAAAGTAGCTGATAAGCTAACATCATTATTTAAAAATAGTAGAGATGAATATAATAAATTCTGGAATGATATACAAATATTCATTAAGTATGGATGTTTAAGAGATGAAAAATTCTATGAAAAAATTAAAGATATAATTATATTTAAAACTATTAATGATGAATATGTTACATTAAAAGATTATTTAGAAAAAGCTAAAGAAAAGCATGAAAATAAAGTTTTCTATGTAAATGATGTAAGACAACAATCTCAATATATAAAATTATTTAAAGAATATGGATTAGATGCAATCATCTTAGATGCAAGTTTAGATAATCATTTAATATCTTTCTTAGAAATGAAAGAAAGTGGAGTACAATTTACTAGAATAGATTCAGATATATCAGATGTTTTAAAATCTGATGAAGATTCTAACACTGAAGAAGTAAAAGAATTAAATAAAAAAATAGAGGAAATGTTTAAATCTACTCTTGGTGAAAAGATAAAGAATATATCAGTAGAGGGATTAAAGGATGCAGGAACTCCTGCTATGATATTAATATCTGAACAGTCAAGAAGAATGGCTGAAATGAGCAAAATGTATGCAGCTATGAATATGCCAGCAGGAATGTTTGATGAAGAAAAAACTTTAGTAGTAAATAACAATAATACTATTGTTAAAAAGATTATAAGTTTATATGAAGATGATTCTAAAAAAGAAGATGTTAAATTCATTTGTGAACACATATTTGATTTAGCTAAAATAGCTAATAAGGAATTAAGTCCAGAAGATATGGATGAATTTATAAAGAGAAATAATGAACTTTTAAGTAGAATTTTATTATAAAATAACAGTATTGCTAAAAAGGTACTTGATGAATTTTTCAGGTACCTTTTTTGTTATTATATATTATTTTTATTGAATTATTTAAATTAATATTTTAAGCAATTTATATATTATGTGATAATTATATAAATTTTATACTAAATAATTTATAAATTTATTATTAATGCAGTTCTTAGGAGAATAATGTTACTATAATTTGAGTATATATTAAAAAGGTGGTAAGCTTGTCCTTTAATACCTTAGAGTATTATGGTATAATAACACCGTATATTTTTAAATGGAGGTGTTTTTATAATGAAACACATAAAAACAATCAATAAAACAAACATAAAAAATAGTTTATGTAAGCCAGGATGCAAAGAATGTGCTAACTCATGTCAATCAGCATGTAAGACATCTTGCACAGTTGCAAACTTAGAATGTGAAAACTAATATACCTTAATAGCAGTAACTAGATAGTTACTGCTAACTTTTTTATTTTATGGCTCTGTTTTAAATGCGTGTTGATATATGCAATAGGTAAAGTGGCATTGTAATTGGACTTTGAGAATAGTTAAGTGAGAATCTAAATTTTATATTTAGCTTTTCGAACTTACTCAGCGAAGTCGAGTTTCATTTTGATAATCATATTTACTGCTTGTCAC
>NZ_JAMQIF010000010.1:234786-246112 GCF_023845855.1 Clostridium sp. ZBS2 | reverse complement strand
TGCTTATGTATATATCAATATTCTACTAAAACATAGCCTATTTTATATATGAATTAGGAGGAAAAAACAGTGTCTTTAATACACAAATTTAAACAAGGTGAAAACTTTTTTGTTTTAGACGTAAATACAGGTGCAGTACATGTAGTTGATGAATTAGTATATGATTTAGTTGATGATAATAAATTAAAATCTAAAGAAGAACTTATTAAGACTTTAAATAATAAATATGAAGAAAATGTTATTTCAGAAGCATATGATGAAATACTTGAACTTATAGATAATGGAATACTTTATTCTAATGATCAATATGAAGATATAGCTCATAGCTCTATGGATGATAGAGATTACATAAAAGCTGTATGTTTAAATATAATTCATGGATGTAACTTAAGATGTAAATATTGTTTTGCTGATGAAGGTGAATATCATGGACATAAAGGCGTAATGAGTCTTGACGTTGCTAAAAAAGCAATTGATTATGTTGTTAAGAGAAGTGGTCCAAGAAAAAACATAGAAATAGATTTATTTGGTGGAGAACCAACTATGATAATGGACACTATAAAAGATATAATTAAATATGCAAGAGACAATGAAAAGAAGTGGAATAAGAACATAAGATTCACAATGACAACTAATGCTACTCTTTTAAATCCAGAAATGATGGATTTCATGGATAAAGAAATGGGTAATATAATATTATCATTAGATGGAAGAAAATGTGTTAATGATAATGTTAGAATTAAAGCTGATGGAAGTGGATCATATGATGATATAATTCCTAATATAAAAGAAATGATAAAAAGAAGAACTAAGGGTAAAACTTTCTATGTTAGAGGAACATTTACTAGAAATAACACAGATTTTTATGAAGATGTTATGGCTATGATCAATGAAGGTTTTGATGAAATATCAATTGAACCAGTAGTTTTACCAGATGAACATTCTCTTTCATTAAGAGAAGAAGATTTAGAAACTATTTTCAAAAATTATGACAAGCTATATGAAGAAATGGCTAAGAGAAAGAGAGAAGGAAAAGATGAATTTAACTTCTATCATTTCAATATAGATCTTCAAGGCGGACCTTGTGTCTATAAGAGAATTTCAGGTTGTGGTGCAGGATTTGAATATGTAGCAATAACTCCTCAAGGAGATGTTTATCCATGTCATCAATTTGTTGGAAATGAAGAATTTAAATTAGGAACTATATATGATGATACTTATGATTCAGAATTAGGAAAGAAATTTAAAGAAGCACATATATATAATAAACCTAAATGTAGAGATTGCTGGGCTAAATTCTACTGTAGTGGTGGTTGTCAAGCTAACAACTTTAATTTCAATGGAGATATGAAGATTCCATATGAAATAGGATGTAAAATGCAAAAGAAGAGAATTGAATGTGCTATAGCTCTTAAAGCTGAGTAATAAAATTAATGGACTGCTATATAATAATTATTTTATTATATAGCAGTCCTATTTTTATACTATTTAATATAATATGATTCTCATAAAAATTAATATGATTTTTATGGAATCTAACATAATATTTTTGCTAAATTGTAACTTTAATAGATAAAAAATATATAATATATAAATTTATGCTAAAATATGTTCGATAATTAAAAAATAAGAGTATATAGGGGGACAAGAAATGGAAAATGACAGAGTTATTAAAAAATCAATAAAAAGTTTACTTACAGGAGTTATATTAGTATCGCTTCTGGTTATTTTTTCTTTAACAACTATAATAAGCATATTTAATATAAAGAATAGCATGACGGATGTTTTACTAGATAAATCTATTGAAGTAGCTAATGAAATGAATTCTTTAGTTGAATACATAATTCAGAATGAAGATAATCCTATTGAAAAATTACAAGAAATAGTTGATAAAAAAGCAAAATTAGATAATATTACATACATTGTCGTAGTTGATAAAAATAACAAAGCAGTAGCACATAGCGATGAACAAAAAATTGGAAAAGTATACGATGATGATTACACAGTAAATGCAGTTCAACAAGGAAAAACAACAGCACGTAAATTTTATGCAGATGTTCAAAAAATTTGGGCATATGACATAATGGTTCCAATAAATTTTCATGGAGAATTATATGGATCATTAGATATAGGAATACCTATTAGCGGAATAAGCTCAGTTATAAATGATTTTGCTAAAGTACAAATAGTAATTACTGTTATATCATTAGCTTTACTTACAGTAGTATTAGTTATTCTTTTAAATAAAAGTTTAAAACCATTAAAAGATCTTATGGGAATTATTGATGATATAAGCAATTTAAATTTAACAGAAAATAAATTATTGGAACAATATGCGTTAAAACAAGATGAAGTAGGTAGGATATCTAAATCTATTTTAAATATGAGAATTGTTCTTGGAAAAATGGTTGCATCAATACAAAATACATCCAATGAAATAAATGATTTCTCTAACAAATTAGTTGATACTACAGAAATGTCTATTAACTCGTTAGATGGAATTTCAAATGCAATATCAGAAATAGCTAGTAGTTCTCAAAAGCAATCAGAAGATATTCAAGAAGAAGTTTCTCAAATAAATGATTTAAGTAATGAAATAGATAATATATCTGATGAAACAATAGTAACTTTTGATAAAATAAATTACACAAGAACTTTAAGTGAACATGGGATTGGTGTTATGAATAATTTATCTAGTTGTTCTGAAAAGAATAGAGAGATTTCAAATAACATAAAATCTATTGTTATGGATGTTGATAGTAATTCGAAAGAAATAAGTAGTATAGTTGATACTATTAATGAAATTGCTAATCAAACTAATCTTTTAGCTTTAAATGCATCCATTGAAGCAGCAAGAGCAGGAGAAAGCGGAAGAGGATTTACAGTGGTTGCAGAAGAAGTTAAAAAACTAGCTGAAGAAACTTCTAAATTTACTAATGAAATAAGAAGTAAAATTAATGCAATACAAGAAAAATCTAATAATGCAGTTATTTCAGTAGAAGAAAATATTGCAGTTGTTAATGAAAACAATCAAGCTGTAGTAGAAACAGAAGATATCTTTAATAAACTTTCAGGTGAATTATTTAATTTATCAGAAATAATAAATAAAATTGTAAATTACAATAAGACTATGATAGGAAATAAGGATACAATTTTAGATATAATTCAAAATACTTCAGCAGCATCAGAACAAACAACAGCTTCTACGCAAGAAATTAGCAGTATATCTAAAGAACAATTATTAAGTATGAGAAGTTTAAGTGAGGAAGTTGATAGATTACAAGAATGTTCAAATATTCTTACAGAAGAGGTTAATAAATTTAAACTTTAATATTGGAAAAAATGTATATATATGATAAAATGAAGTGTATATTTTATATTAATTAAAAAGCAGGAGGTGAAGAACATGACAAATTTCTTTTTAGTAAATACAATTTTAAATAGATTACCTATGTCAATATTTGGAATTTCATATATTGTTTTTAATTTTACGGGCGTAGTCTATCTAAAATTAAATAGTGTACTAAAAAGAAGTGAGTTATCTTTGCCTTAAATTATTGATTTGTAAAATTTAAACCTAGGTAAGGACGATCTTACCTAGGTTTAATTTTTGTTTAAGTATTATTTAAATAATACCTATATTTGTGATGTATCATTTATTTCATTCAAAATATAATGTTTTACATTGTTTATATATTTTAATAGCTTAATTTAATGATTTTAACTCGGGTAAGAATTAATTACCCGAGTTTTATTATTTTAAATCTATGTTAAAGATATGTTGATATATGCAATGAGCAATTAGACATTACATATATCAATACTTGTTAAAACATAATCTATTTAAAAAACTAAGATTATTAAAGAATGGAGTAGGTGTTATAAATGATGGAGTTAGCATTAAAAGAAGTAAAAAAATATTTTGGTGGAAATAAAATTTTAAGTAATATTACTTTTGAAATAAAGGAAGGAGAAAGAGTAGGCCTTATTGGAAATAATGGAAGTGGTAAAACCACAATTTTCAAAATTATTGCGGGAATTGAAAATAAAGATGGTGGTTCAGTATTTATTAGGAAAAATTCAAAGATAGGATATCTAAATCAAATACCTGAATATCCTAAAGGATTTAAAGTCATTGATGTATTAAATAGTGCATTTGAAGACTTACATCAAATAAAAAATGAAATGGAAATTTTAGAATCTCAAATGAAAAAAACAACGGAGAAAGACTTAGAGATAATATTAAATAAATATTCTAATTTGAGTTTAGATTATGAAAATAAAGATGGTTATAATATAGATGAAAAATTAAGTAAAGTTTGCACTGGATTAAAGTTTGACGAAAGTATTTTAAATAAGGACTTTGTAAATTTAAGTGGTGGAGAAAAAACAGTCGTAATGTTAGGAAAAATTTTATTGCAATCTCCGAACCTACTTCTTTTAGATGAACCATCAAATCATTTAGATATGGAGTGTATTGAATGGTTAGAAAATTATATAAAATCATATAAGGGAACAGTAGTAATAATATCTCATGATAGATATTTTTTAGATAATTCTGTAAGTAAAATAATTGAATTAGAAGATGGTGAAATACTACATGAATATAATGGAAACTATTCTTATTATATTAAAGAAAAAGAAAGAATAGTAAATGAGCAATTTGAAGCATATAAAGATCAACAGAAAAAAATTAAAGCAATGGAGAAATCTATTAAACAGTTGAGAGAGTGGGCTATACAAGGAGATAATGAATCATTTTTTAAAAGAGCAGAAAGTATTCAAAAAAGATTGGATAAAATAAAAAGAATAGATAAACCGGTAGATAAAGCCAAAATAAACATTAATTTTGTTAAAAGCGATAGATCAGGAAACAATGTATTAGATATTAAAGATTTGGAAAAGAGTTTTTATAATAAATTGATATTAAAAAATTTAAATTTATCAATAAAATATGGTGATAAGATTGCTATAATAGGCAATAATGGTACTGGTAAATCAACAATATTAAAATTAATATTAAATGAGGTTAATTTAGATAAAGGAAAAATAACGTTAGGTCATAATGTTAAAATTGGATATCTTCCACAAAGTGTAAGTTTTGAAAATGAAGAATTAACGGTTTTAGAAGTATTTAGAGAAGATATTAATATTTTAGAGGGAGAAGCAAGAAATATATTAGCTAAATTTCTATTTTATGGTGAAAGTGTTTTTAAGAAAGTAAAAGGTCTTTCAGGTGGAGAAAAAAGTAGACTTAAGCTGTGCAAATTAATTCAAGATGATATAAATTTACTTATTCTTGACGAACCTACTAATCATTTAGATATAGATTCAAGAGAGATGCTTGAAGATTCATTAATGAATTTTGAAGGAACCATATTATTTGTATCACATGATAGATTCTTTATAAATAAAATTGGTAAGAGAATATGTGAATTAGAAAACAGAAAAGTTACTAATTATTATGGTGATTATGAATATTATAAAGAAAAGAAAAGTGAAAATAAGATAGAAAATATTAATAAAAATAGAGACAAAAAATCTAAAACCAATAAAGTCAAAGGTAATAAAAGTAATATAAAGAATATGGAAAAAGAAATAAAAAATACAGAAAGAATAATTGAAGATTATGAAAAAATAATTAATGAAATTGATAATAAAATAAATACTTATACAAGTAATTATGAAAAATTGATAGACCTATATAATGAAAGAACAAGGATACAAAATAAATTAGATAAGACATTAGAAAAATGGATGAATATGAATAGTTAATTTAAAATTTATAATGATATAATAAATCGTTATAACATTATAAACTTTATTAATTCAGCATTATTAAAATATATACTGAATTTAAAAGAGTATTTTAAGGGGGAAGATTTTTGCAAGAGTATATTTTTGAAAATAATTTAAAGTTAATATATAAAAAAAGTGAATCAGAATTATCTTCTATATGTATATCTTTAGAAGCAGGAGCAGGAGTAGAAAAAGATATTTTAGGAATAGCGCATGCTACAGAGCATATGGTATTTAAAAATACTAAAAATAGAAATGAAGCACAAATAAACAAAGAGTTAAGTTCTATATTTGGGTTTCATAATGCTATGACTAATTATCCATATGTAATATATTATGGAACTCTACTTGGTGATGAACTTGAAAAAGGATTAGAGATTTTTTCGGACGTAATTATAAATCCAGAATTCGTTGAGGATGGATTTAAAGAGGAAATGAATGTAATAATAGAAGAACTTAATGAATGGGATGAGGAAGTTGAACAATATTGCGAGGATAAGCTATTTTTAAATTCATTTCAAAATAGAAGAATAAAATATCCTATAATAGGTCTTGAAGATCAACTTAAATCTATAAAATTAGAAGATGTTAAGAAGTTTTATGAAGAATATTATTTTCCGGGAAATACGTCTATTGCTGTAATATCTTCACTAGAATTTGAAGAAGTAAAGAACTTAGTAGAAAAATATTTCGGATTATGGGAAAAGAAAATTAAAATAATAGAAGAAGTTTATTATGAAAATAATATTTCAGACAGATTTTTAGATAAAAGAGAAGGTTTAAAAACTTGTAAGGTTCAAATGATTTTTCCTATACATGAACTAAATGATAATGAGATTAGTTTATTAAGGGTATTTGATGAGTATTTTGGACAAGGCGTAAATTCATTGCTTTTTGATACATTAAGAACTAAAAATGGACTTGTTTATGATGTTATTACTAATATTGCTCATGAAAAATATATAAAACTTTATAAAATTACATTTAGTACATCAAAAGAAAATGTAGATAAATCTATAGAATTAATAAAACAATGTATCAATAAACTTGCTGAATTAAAAAATAGCATTGATATGGGGGATATAAAACAACTAATAAAGTCTTATAAACTTAAAAAATTGTTTAAAGAAGAAAAGAGTATTGTACTAGCAAAAGAAATTTCAACTTACGATACTATGTTTGGTGATTATAAAGTATATACAAATGAAAGTCTTAATTTAAATAATATAAGTAAAGAAGATGTATTTAATGTAGGAATAAAAACATTAAAGAATCCTTCAATAGAAATTATATCTTAAAGATAATATTTACTAACATTATTATATTTTAAGAAAAGTTAAGAGTGTAATATAATGGCGTAGTGGCATTGAAATTTGCTTTTTAGAACTCTTAATGAATATTGTCACATTTACTGCTTGTACCAACTTTATATTGGGAGCAAGCTAAAATTGGACTATATTCATTATTAGTGTTCTTAAAGTAAATTTCACAGTCCACAAGCTTTATATTACACTATTAACTAGTAGTTAAAATATATATAGGAAAGGGAACAATATGAAAGAACGTATTCCATTGTTAGATGAATTGATAAAATATCATAAAGAAAAGAATTTATTGCTTTCTATGCCTGGCAATAAAGCTGGCTTAGGTTTTTTAAGAGATGATATTGGAAAGGAATTTGCGGAAAATTTAGGATTTCTTGATATTACGGAAGTAGATCCTCTAGATAATCTTCATTGTCCTGAAGGAGTTATAAAGGAAGCTCAGGAGCTACTTAGTAAAACTTATAATTCAAAAAAAGCTTATTTTTTAGTTAATGGAAGCTCTTGTGGAAATTTAGCTTCAATATTTGATGCGTTTGATGAAGGTGATGAGGTTATAGTAGAAAGAAATTGCCATAAATCTATATACAATGCATTAATTTTAAGAAAATTAAAGGTTAGATATATTGAACCAATAGTAGATCTTGAAAAAGATATATTTTTACCTCCAAATAAAGAAAACATATATAAGTCATTAGAAAATTGCAATAATCCTAAAGGAATAATTTTAACTTATCCAAATTATTTTGGAATAACGTATGATATAGAAGAAATTTTAAAAGATTTAAAGAAAAGAAATTTAAATATTATTATAGATGCGGCTCATGGAGCACATTTTGGACAAAGTGAAAAGTTACCTAAAGACATATATTATCTAGCTGATTATGTTGTTTTAAGTGCACATAAAACTTTGCCAGCATTAACACAGGGGGCATACCTTTTGGTTAATAATGATAGTGAAAGCATAGAGTTTTATTTAAAAACTTTTATGAGCACTTCACCATCATATTTAATTATGGCTTCTTTAGATTATTCAAGACATTATTTAGATGAATATGGAGTGAATGATTATAAAGAATTAATATGCAATTGCGAAATATGGAAAGATAAAATTAATTCTTTAAATAAAACGTATATACTTTCTAAAGAAGACTTAGAATTTGAATATGATATAGATAGAACAAGATATGTAATGTTATTACCAAGTGGGTATAGTGGACATAAATTTCTGGATTATTTAAGAGAAAATAAAATACAAGCTGAAATGAGTTTTTCAAGAGGGGTAGTTTTAATATTATCTCCGTTTAATACTGAAGGTGATTTTGAATATATTTTTAAGGTCATAGAAAATTTAGATATAGAAGTATTAAAAAATAATAGCGATGTTAATGCTAAATATTATAATCTTGTTCCAAATAAAAAATTAGAACCGCATGAGGTATTTAAATTAAAAGGAACTTATCGCAAAGTAGGAGAGAGTGAAGGAAAAATATCTAAAAATATGATAATACCATATCCACCAGGAATACCTTTAGTTTGTCCAGGAGAAGTAATAAGTAGGGATGCAATTAATATAATAGAAGATTATATTTTGAATAAAAAAAGTATTATAGGTGTAGAAAATAATATAATAGAAGTTGTTGATTAGCTAAATAAGTCCAATTACAATGTCACTTTACTTATTGCATATATCAACACATATTTAAAACAGAGCTTAATAAAAAATAAAAATAATCCTATATTAGTAGAAAATAACTAAAGGTTATTATAATGACTACTTAATAGGATTATTTTTAGGTGTATCATTTTTGTTATTAATCACATTCATGACAATTAGAATTTAAATGAAAGATAGTTGTACTATCTTCACTACATGTTGCCCCACATATTGTACATTCTTTATTGTAACTTGAGTTATAAGTTACAATCTCACAATTATCTTTTGTATCATTAAATTCATGATACGAAACTTTACCACTATCTACATTTGCTTTTGTAATTTTCCATGAGTGAGTAGGCTCATTTGTATTTGCAAAAACGTTAAGTGAAGTAGAACCTAAACAAATAAATGCTAATACTCCGCATAATAAAAATTTTTTCATAAATTTCAACTCCTTCAATCAATATTAACATAATATGTAAATAATAAAAGTTAATTTTAATATAGCAAATTGACGAAAAGTTAAGAAAATATGCAAAAATAAAATGAATTATCAATTAAATCAATAAAAATATAAAATATTTTTAAATAAATATTGAAAATATTATTAAATTATTATATTATATTAATAATTAAAGAATGATTTTATTTATCTTATCTACAAAGGGGGAAGTGGACATGAATGAAAAACGGGATCAATGGGGTAGCAAATTGGGATTTATTATTTCGGCTATAGGTTCAGCAGTAGGCTTAGGTAATATATGGAGATTTCCATATGTAGCATATTCAAATGGTGGAGGAGCATTTTTAATTCCTTACTTTTTTGCTATTTTTACTGCAGGTATACCATTATTAATATTAGAATATGGAATGGGGCATAAATATAAAGGATCAACACCACTTGCAATGGCAAGAGTAAATAAAAAGTGGGAGTGGCTTGGTTGGTGGCCTACAATCAGTGCATTTATTATACTATGCTATTATTCAATGATTTTAAGCTGGGCTATTAATTATTTAAGATTTAGTTTTACTAGAGGTTGGGGAAATGATTCAAATTCATTTTTTCATAATGATTTTTTACATTTAACTTCATCACCATTCGATTTTGGTGGGATAGTTTGGCCTATATTTATAGGAATCGCTATTATTTGGCTAATTAATTGGACTATTTGTTATAAAGGAATAAAAGGTGGAATAGAAAAAGTAAATAAAGTTCTATTACCAATGTTAATAATAATTATGGTTGTAATAGCCATTAGGGGAGTAACATTAGAAGGTGCATCTTTAGGATTAAATACATTATTTACACCAGATTGGTCAAAAGTGTTAGAACCAAAAGTATGGATAGCAGCATATGGACAAGTATTTTTTTCATTAAGTTTAGCCATGGGAATAATGATAACATACTCAAGTTATTTACCAAAGGAAACAGACATTAACAATAGTGCTTTTATGACAGCTTTTGCTAATTGTGGTTTTGAGTTTTTATGTGCTATAGCAGTTTTTGGAATATTAGGTTATATGGCTAATGTTCAAGGTGTTTCTGTGTCAGAAGTTGCTTCAAGTGGAGTTGGTCTTGCGTTTATAGTATTTCCAGAAGTATTTAGCGCAATGGGAAGCTGGGGAATTATTTTAGGAGTTTTATTTTTTGCATGTTTAATATTTGCAGGTATTACATCTACAGTTTCGTTAACAGAAGCAGTATCAGCGCCATTTGTGGATAAATTTGGATGGAAGCGTAATAAAGTAATAACAGTATTTTGTTTAATAGGATTTTCAACAAGTTTACTTTTTGCAAGTGGAGCAGGATTATATCTATTAGATATAATAGATAACTTTATAAACAATTACGGAATAGTTGTTGTTGGATTATTAGAAGTAACTTTAGTAGGATGGATATTAAAACCTTATATAATAAGAGAGCATACAAACGATATATCATATTTTAGAATAGGCAAATGGTGGGATGTTACAGTCAAATATTTAACACCAGCAATATTAATATTTATGTTAGTACAAAGTTTAATTACAGAAATTAAATCTCCATATGGTGGATATTCATTAAGAGCATTATTTATGTATGGTTGGAGTGTAATATTAATAGGAATAGTATCATCAATTATTATTACTAAAAAACCATGGAAAAATAAAAATATAGATAATTTTGAAGAGCAATAAAAGTATATAGGAGGAATTTATAATGAACAGCATAGCAATAACTTTCTTTGGATTAGGTGCAGTGGTTTTATGGGGAGGTTTAATGTTAACATTAGGTATAACAATTTATAACGAGAAAAAATTAAAAGTACAATAAATAATTAGAATGACTAAGGAAATACTATATTATGACCTTAGTCATTTTTAATATCTTAACTTGGAGTATTTTAATTTTTTCAAATGTTTTATTATAATATAAGTATATAATTTCTATTATTATCCATATATTAAAAGATAAACATTTAAACTCCCATAAAGAAAAGAGTTTAAATTTAGTATAAGTTAATAAATAGAAATAATTAATATATAAAGGCTATGTTTTAGCAGA
>NZ_JAMQIF010000010.1:220876-234666 GCF_023845855.1 Clostridium sp. ZBS2 | reverse complement strand
ACTCTCACTTAACTATTCTCAAAGTCCAATTACAATGCCACTTTACCTATTGCATATATCAACACGCATTTAAAACAGAGCGTATATAAAAAGTATTAGAGGTGCTAAAAATTATGATGCAATCTATATTATATGAATATGAAAACTATTGTGGCAAATTAGGGGCAATTTATTCAAAAGAAAAAACAACGTTTATATTATGGGCTCCAGTTTCAAAAAGTGTAAGAGTAATATTATATTATAAAGAAAAAAATGAAGTTTTTGATATGAAAAAAAGAGAAGAAGGAATATGGAGTTTAGAACTTTTAGGAGATTTTAATGGAGTTTACTATAATTATTTAGTTAATAATGAACAAAATGAAATAGAAGTTGTAGATCCATATGCTAAAGCAGTAAATGTAAATGGAAATAGGGGAATGGTAATTGATTTAGAGTCTACTAATCCTAAAGATTGGGATGAAGATATCAAGCCAAAATTTACAAATGCAACAGATGCTATTATATATGAAATACATGTAAGAGATTTTTCAATAAGTGAAACATCAGGTGTTAATGATAAATTTAGAGGAAAGTATAATGGGGTTTATGAGAAGGAAACTAAGATTCCAGGAACCAATTACCCTACATGTTTAGAGTATATAAAAGAGCTCGGAATAACACATGTTCATTTAATGCCAGCATTTGATTATGCAACAGTAGATGAATCCAATGTTAGTTCTGAAAATTATAATTGGGGATATGATCCTAAAAATTTCAATGTACCAGAAGGATCATATTCTTTAGACCCTTTTAATGGGGAAAAACGAATAATAGAATTTAAGAATATGATTAAAACTTTACATGAACATGGTATAAGAGTGATTATGGATGTTGTATATAACCACACACATTCAACATATAGTTCTAATTTAAATTGCATAGTCCCCAGTTATTACTATAGACAAAATAATGATGGGTGGTTTTCTAATGGGTCTGGATGCGGAAATGAATTAGCAACAGAAAAAAAGATGGTTAAAAAATTTATAATTGATTCTTTGATTTATTGGGCAAGTGAGTATCATATAGATGGTTTTAGATTTGACTTAATGGGATTATATGATATAGAAATTATGAAAGATATAAGAAGAAGTTTGGATAAAATAGATAAATCCATACTTATGTATGGTGAAGGTTGGACAGGTGGTGCATCTCCTTTACCAGAATGGGATAAATGTATTAAGTTTAATATTAGTAAATTTGGAGACATGAATATAGCAGCATTTAGTGATGATATTAGAGATGGAATAAAAGGAAATGTCTTTGATTCTCATTCAAAAGGTTTTATAAGTGGTGCAGGAATTTTAGAAGAGACTATTAAATTTGGAGTAGTAGCTTCTACAAAGCATAATCAAATAAATTATGAAAGTTTAAAATATAGTAAATTTCCATGGGCAAATGAACCGTATCAAACAGTAACATATGCGTCTGCGCATGATAATTATACATTATGGGATAAGATATGTCTGTCTAATAATAATTTTTCAAAAGAAGATTTAAAAGCCATGAATAAATTGTCTGCGGCTATAATTTTAACTTCTCAAGGTATTCCATTTTTTCAAGCAGGAGAAGAATTTTTAAGAACTAAGAAAAATAAGGATGGAAGTTTAAATGGCAATAGTTATAATTCACCTGACAGTGTAAATGAATTACAATGGAATAGAACTGTAGAATATAAAGATGTTGTGGATTATTATAAAGGATTAATTAGGCTTAGAAAATTTTGCAAAGGATTTAGAATGGATACTAGCAATGAGATAAGAGAAAACTTAAGATTTTTAGAGAAAAAGATAAATTTTGATAATGATAGAATAGTTGCATTTTATATAAATTTAAGTTATTTGCAAACTAATTGGACGGAAGTTTGTGTAATATATAATGCAAATCCAAATTCAGTCGAAATTAAATTGAATAAAAATGGATGGTATGTTATTGTAAATGAAGATAAAGCTGGAATAGATAAACTGACATATATAGAAAATAATGTAGTAAAAGTGCATAAATTAAGTTGTTATGTATTAGTAAAAAAAGATTAAAAAAACAGCTATAAAAATGAATTATGTTAACAAATTAATAAAAATAACAAGATATACTATTGAATTTAAATCAATATATGTTTATAATATATTAAAATGATATGTTAAAAATTGTGATAAGGAAGAGTATATTTAGTAAGCTTTTCAGAGAACTAGAGATTTGGTGGAAATCTAGTAAGTGAACTTTATAGAAGCAGCCTTTGAATTTCATATTGAAAAATAAGAATTACTATTCTTAATTAGATAATGACGTGTTCCTTACGTTATAAAGGTTGAAGTATTTATGAAAATATTTCTATAGAGTGAGCATTTTATGCTTATTAGGGTGGTACCGCGTAATCAATCTTTCGTCCCTTGTTTTTGGGGATGAAGGATTTTTTTATTACAATTAAATACCTTATCTGATAGTTATTAATTTTAAGGAGGCATTTTATATGGAAGAAATACTAGAAATATTAGAAAAAAATAGTCGTTATACTGATGAACAAATAGCAACTATGTCTGGAAAAAGCGTTGATGAGGTTAAAGCAGCAATTAAAGATTATGAAGACAAAAGTATTATAGCAAGATATACTACTTTGATTAATTGGGAGAATACAGGAAAAGAAACTGTAACAGCATTAATTGAAGTTAAAATAACGCCTCAAAGAGGAGCAGGTTTTGATAAAGTAGCAGAAAGAATATATAAATTTCCAGAAGTTACAGCATGTTATTTAATGTCTGGAGGATTTGATTTAACAGTTATAGTAGAAGGAAAGAGCATGAAAGAAGTAGCTCTTTTTGTATCGGAAAAACTTGCTGTGCAACAATACGTATTAAGCACTAGCACACACTTTGTTTTAAGAAAATATAAAGACCATGGAACAATATTTAAAGAAAAGAAAATTGATGATAGGGAGGCAATTTTTATATGATTATAGAGAATATGATTAAGAAAAACGTAAGAGAAATGCCACCATCAGGAATAAGAAAATATTTTGACATGATTAATGAAATGGAAGGTGTTATATCTTTAGGAGTTGGTGAACCTGATTTTGTTACTCCTTGGAATGTTAGAGAGGCTGGAATTTATTCATTGGAAAAAGGGCATACTCATTATTCATCAAATGCTGGATTTATAGAACTTAGACATGAGATATCTAAGTATTTATATAGAAGATTTAATCTTAGCTATAATCCAACTGATGAGATAATAGTAACAGTAGGGGGAAGTGAAGGAATAGACATAGCTCTTAGGGCATTAGTTGGACCTGGAGATGAGGTTATAATACCAGAACCAAGTTTTGTTGCATATAAGGGATGTACAACTTTTACAGGAGCAACACCTAAAGTCATAAATCTTAGGGCAGAAGATGAATTTAAGCTTACTCCAGAACTTTTAGAAGAAGCAATAACTCCAAAAACTAAAGTTGTAATAATACCGTTTCCTAATAATCCAACTGGTGCAATTATGACTAGAGATGAATTAGCTAAAATAGTAGAAGTTTTAAAAGATAAAGATGTAATTGTTATATCAGATGAAATATATGCAGAACTTTGCTACGATAAAGAGCATGTTTCTATAGCATCTTTTCCTGAAATGAGAGAAAAGACATTGGTAATAAATGGTTTTTCAAAAGCTTATGCTATGACTGGTTGGAGATTAGGATACTTATGTGGACATCCAATACTAATAGAAGAAATGAAAAAAATACACCAATATGCTATAATGTGTTCTCCAACAACAGCACAATATGCAGCAATAGAAGCCATGAAAAAAGGTGATAAAAGCGTGCAAACCATGGTAAGAGAGTATAATAGACGAAGAAGAGTGCTGGTTGACGGATTCAGAAAAATGGGATTAGATTGTTTCGAACCACTAGGAGCATTTTATGTATTTCCATCTATAAAATCCACGGGAATGACATCTGATGAATTTTGTGAACAGCTTCTTATAAATGAAAAAGTACTTACTGTTCCAGGGAATGCATTTGGAGATTGTGGTGAAGGATTTATCAGAGCTTGTTATGCATCATCTATGGACAATATAATGGAAGCACTTAAAAGAATAGAAAGATTTATTAATAAAATAAATAAATAAATATTATTAGGCTATGTTTTAAATGCATATATCAACACTCTGCTAAAACATAGCCTATTATTAAAAAACAAAGTCAAATTAAATTATAAATTTTTAAAGTGTATCATGATGAATAAAAATTCAATTTGATACACTTTATTTTAAAAAACTATAATAATACCATTAACTTAATAATATTATTAAGTAGAGAGAATATATAAGTAAAAAATAAATATTATAAAATCATATGGAAATTATATGAAAAAATATAAAATTGATATAATTAACCACATAAAATATTAATCGCTTTAAAAAATATTCGTTTTTATAATGTTTTAACAATAAAAAGGTTATCCTAATATTGACATTGCTAATGTAATATAATATGATAGTTATGTAACCGGTAACATGATGAGAAAATTAATAAAACTTTTTTAGTTTTCTAATGCCTTAAATTAATCGTTTACAAATGAGGTAAAATAGTTTAAGTAGTTGTGTGAGAACATTAAGGGAGGATTCATATGGGGGCCACGATAAATGATATTGCTAAAATAGCAGATGTATCATCTACAACAGTTTCAAGAGTATTGAACAATTCAGGTTATGTAAAAGAAGAGACTAGACAAAAAGTTTTAAATGTTATAAAAGAAATGAATTATACTCCAAGTGCTATTGCTAGAAGTCTTTCCAAAAGTGAAACAAATACAATTGGAATTATTGTTCCAGACATAACTAATAATTATTTTGGAGAAATAATAAAGGGAATAAGTGAAGTTGCAGAAGAAAAAAATTTAAATATAGTTTTATTTAATACAGATAATTCTTTGGAAAAGGAATTAAAGGCTTTAAAATCTGCAAAGGCCCAAAGAATAAAAGGAATAATAATGACACCTGCTTTTGGAGATGGTAATTTTAAAACTAAATATACTACTTTAATAGAACAGTTAAATATACCAGTTGTTTTGGTATCAGCAGATATAAAACATAGTAATTTAAGTGGTGTTTTTGTGGACAACGTAAAATGTGGATTAGATGCAACTAATTTATTAATAAAAGAAGGACATGAAAAAATAGGAATAATAACAGGGAATATAGATTCTGATGCAACTATGGACATGCTTTCTGGATACAAAAAAGCACTTAATGAAAATAATATTGATATCATGGATAAATATATTTTCAATGCAGATTTCAAAGCAGAAATAGCTTATAAATTAACTAATAATATATTAAAAACAGAAGATAAACCAACGGCATTAGTTATTTGTAGCAATATGATGACTATGGGAGCAATAAAAGCACTTATAGATTCAAAAAAGAAAACACCAGAGGACATATCTATTGTAGGAATTAATAGAGTTGATTTTTTAGATATAGTAGGATTACAAGTTACATATATAGAGGATTCACCAATAAAACTTGGAAAGAGTTCTATGGATATGCTTTGGGAAATAATAAATGATAAAAATAATAAATCTGTAAGGAGAACAATAATGGCTCCTAAAATAATATGTAATGGTTCAGAAAAAAAGATATATTGAAATGAATAGTATATATGTTAATTGTGAAAATTAGTATAGAGAATAAATTAGAATAAATATTATATAAAGTTAATTCTACATAATATACTAAATTAATTTGAATTTAAGTTATAAATTTCATTATAGTTTGTAACTTGAAATATATTATTAAAAATAGTAGGAGGAAAAGCAATGAAAAAGAAATTATTATCATTATTAGCTATTTCTGCAATAACAGTATCAATGTTTGCTGGTTGTGGAGGATCTAGCACAGGAACTAGTGATTCAAAAAAGGGTGGAGAGCAAATTAAAGTAGGTATGGTTACAGACTCAGGAACAATAGATGATAAGTCATTTAACCAAGGTACTTGGGAAGGAATACTAAAGGCTGAAAAAGACCTTGGAATTGCACAACCTAAATACTTAAAACCAAATGGAGAAACTGAAGCAGATTATATGAAGGAAATTGGAAACCTTTATGATGCTGGATTTAGATTAATAGCTACACCAGGATTTAAATTTGAAACTGCTATATATAAATCACAAGAAAAATATAAAGATGCAAAATTTGTTTTAATTGACGGTACTCCAAATAGTGGTGGAAAAACTCCAGAATATAAAGTAGATGAAAACAGTGTTTCTATTTTATTTGCTGAACACCAAGCCGGATTTTTAGCAGGTGTTGCTACATCTGTTGAATTAAAAGAAGGAGACCTAGGATTTATAGGTGGTATGGAAATACCAGCAGTACAAAAATTCAACTGGGGATTCCAACAAGGTGTTGCTTATGCTAATGAAAAGTTAGGAACTAAAATGTCATTAAAAGCAGACAATATAATATATCAAGGTACTTTCAATGATACAGCAGCAGGACAACAATTAGCAGCTCAAATGTATGACAGAGGCGTTAAAGCTATATTCTGTGCAGCTGGTGGAGTTGGTAATGGAGTTATAACAGAAGCTAAGACTAGAATCGGATCAGGTAGTCAAGTATGGGTAGTTGGTGTTGACAGAGATCAATTTGATGATGGTGTATATGCAGATGGTAAATCAGTAATTCTTACTTCAGCAGTTAAAAAAGTAGAAGCTGCAAGTTTTGATATGGTAAAAGCAGTTAAAGAAGGTACTTTCCCAGGTGGTCAAACTTTAACATTTGATGTTACAAAAGATGCAGTAGGTATTCCAGCAAAGAATCCTAATTTATCAGAAGCAACAATGAAAACAGTTGCTGAAGTAAATGAAAAAGTTAAAGATGGAACAATAACAGTTGCAGGTGAACAAGGAAACTTAGTAAAATAATATCTGTTTTATTAAATAAATATTATTTCAAGTAATAACAATTGAAGAAAACTTTTATTAAATAATATAATAAGTTTTCTTCATTGTTAAATACTATATAAGAAATAATAATAAACTAATTTTCTAGAACAATAATAAATTTTGATTTCTATATATTGATAATTGACAATGTACAATAGATAGACCTGAAGTATTGTATATTATCAATTGGCAATTAGAAATTGCTAATCTAAAAAAGGAGGACTCTACTATGGAATATGTAGTTGAAATGCTAAATATCCGTAAGGAATTCCCAGGTATAGTTGCAAATGATAATATTACCGTAAGACTAAAAAAAGGTGAAATTCATGCATTACTTGGTGAAAACGGTGCGGGTAAATCTACATTAATGTCAGTTCTTTTTGGTATGTATCAACCAGAAAGAGGAGTTATAAAGGTAAGAGGAAAAGAAGTTAAAATATCTAATCCAAATGTTGCAAATGATTTAGGAATAGGAATGGTGCATCAACATTTTAAATTAGTACACAATTTTACAGTAACTGAGAATATAATTTTAGGATGCGAACCTAAAAAAGGTTTAACAGTTGATGTTAAAAGTGCTGCTAAAAAGATTAAAGAACTATCTGAAAAGTACTCATTAAATGTTGATCCATATGCCAAAATAGAGGATATAACAGTAGGTATGCAACAAAGAGTTGAAATCTTAAAAATGCTTTACAGAAATGCTGAAGTATTAATTCTAGATGAACCAACAGCTGTACTTACACCACAAGAAATAGATGAACTTATGAAGATTATGAAAAACCTTATAAAAGAAGGAAAATCTATCATTATCATAACTCATAAGCTTAAAGAAATTAAAGCAGTTGCAGATAATTGTACTGTTATTAGACGTGGAAAATATATAGGAACAGTTAATGTAAAAGAAACATCTCAATCAAAGATGGCAGAAATGATGGTTGGAAGACCAGTAAGCTTTAAGGTTGAAAAAGAAGATAAAGAACCAGGAGATGTAATTTTAAAAGTTGATAACCTTTCTGTAATGAATAATAAAAAGGTACTTGGTCTTAAAAACTTTTCAATTGAAGTTAAAGCGGGAGAAATTCTTGGAGTTGCTGGTGTAGAGGGTAATGGACAATCTGAATTAATTGAAGCCATTACTGGAATGAGACATGTACAATCTGGAAAAATATATTTTGAAGGTAAGGATATTACTGATATGTCAATACGTAAACGTATTGATAGCGGAATAGCACATATTCCAGAAGATAGACAAAAAAGAGGACTAGTTTTAGATTACACTATTGAAGATAATATTGTACTTGAGATATATGGTAGAGAACCATTTTCTAAACATGGATTATTAAACAGAGAAGCTATACACAATTATGCTGAAAAAATTATTGAAGAATTTGATGTTAGATCAGGAGAAGGTGGAGCATCTTTTGCTAGAACAATGTCAGGTGGTAATCAACAAAAAGCTATAATTGGTCGTGAAATTGAATTGGATCCAGATTTATTAATAGCAGTTCAACCTACTAGAGGTCTAGATGTAGGTTCTATAGAATATATTCACAAAAGACTTGTAGAACAAAGAGATGAAGGAAAAGCTGTTTTACTTATATCTTTAGAATTAAGTGAAGTCTTGAATCTATCAGACAGAATTGCAATCATTAATAGCGGTGAATTAATAGGTACTGTTAATGCTTCAGAAACAAATGAAAATGAAGTTGGCTTAATGATGGCTGGTATTCAAAGGGGGAGTGAAGCGTGAGTAAAAAAGAGAGTTTAAATTCTATACTTGCAGTTGTTTTAGGATTGATTGCAGGTGCAATATTAATGGCTCTTATTGGAGATAATCCTGTAGATGGATATTCATATCTATTTAGAGGCGGATTAATGAACATAGAGAGAATTGGTAATACTCTAGCGACAGCTACACCATTAGTACTTACAGGACTTTCAGTTGCATTTGCATTTAAAACAGGTCTTTTCAATATTGGAACTCCTGGACAAATGTTATTTGGTGGATTTGCTGCTACAGCAATAGGATTAACATGCTATAACAGCATGCCAAGATCGATATTACTATTAGTTATGATAATTGTGGGAGCGGTTGCAGGTGCACTTTGGGCATTCATACCAGGATTATTAAAAGCTAAATTTAATGTAAATGAAGTTGTATCTACTATTATGATGAACTGGGCTTGTTATTGGATAGTTTACTATACAATTCCAGCTTACTTTAAAGGTGAAACTTTAGAAACAGAATCAAGGCTACTTCCAGAAGTAGCATCATTAAAGACACCAGTACTTACTAAATTATTTGAAGGCTCTTACATTAATCTAGGTATATTTATTGCAATTTTAGCAGTTATTATAGTTGGATTTATATTAACAAAGACAGTTTTAGGTTATGAATTAAAGGCTGTAGGTTTTAATAGAGATGCTGCAGAATATGCAGGTATGTCAGTAAATAAAAATGTAATTTATTCTATGATGATAGCAGGTGCACTTTCAGGTCTTGCAGGTGTAGCTCAATATGTAGGAAATGCATCTAATATACAAATTGGTGTAATGCCAACTCAAGGTTTTGATGGTATCGCAGTATCATTACTAGGTGCCAACAATCCTATAGGTGTATTTATATCAGCAATATTCTTTGGATTATTATATTCAGGTAAAGGATTTATGAATGCCAATACAAGTATTCCACCTGAAATTGCAGATACTATAATAGCAACTATTATATATTTTGCAGCTACAAGTGCAGTTGTACCTATGGTATACAATAAATTTAAACGTAAAAAGGAATTAAAAAATGAACAAAAGGCAGGCAATACAGGAACAGGAATATTGCCTAATGATGAAAATAATAAATCTTCAGATGATACTGAAGAAATAAATAACAAGGAGGAGAAGTAATATGTGGGGAATAATACAACAAGTTTTTCCTTATGCTATTGCGTATACAATTCCTCTATTAATCACTTCACTAGGTGCATTATATTGTGAAAGAAGTGGAGTTGTAAATATTGGACTTGATGGATTTATGATTATAGGTTCATTTTCAGGAGCATTAACAATATTTAAGTTACAAGAATCAATGCCAAATAGTACTCTCCCTCTTTGGATCGGTTTACTTGTAGCAGTGGTAGTTGGGATGTTATTTTCACTATTACATGCATTTGCTAGTATAAATTTAAATGCAGACCAAGTAATTAGTGGTACTGCAATTAATATGATAGCAGGAGCATTAACTATATTCTTAGCAAGAACTATTGCAGGTAGTGGACGTATAAGAATTCAAACAGGATTTTATCCAATGGATGTTCCAGTTCTTTCATCAATACCAATAATCGGAGATTTGTTTTTTAAGAAAACATATATTACTACATGGTTAGTTTTATTAATACTTATAGTAAGCATATTTTTAATATATAAAACTAGCTTTGGTTTAAGATTAAGAGCATGTGGAGAACATCCTCAAGCAGCAGATGCAGCGGGAATTAACGTTTATCGTATGCGTTATATTGGAGTATTAGTTTCAGGAGCATTATCATCTCTTGGAGGAGCAATAATACTTGTAACATACTCAGGTGAATTTAATGGAAGTGTTGCAGGACTTGGATTCTTAGCATTGGCAGCATTGATATTTGGTCAATGGAAGCCATTAGGTATTCTTGGAGCTACATTATTCTTTGGATTTGCAACTACAGTTGCTAATGTATCACAAGTAATTCCAGCATTAGCATCTATACCATCAGTGATACTAAAAGTATTCCCATATGTAGTTACATTAATTGCATTAGTATTATTCTCAAAATCTTCACAAGCACCAAAAGCATCTGGGGAACCATTTGATTCTGGTAAAAGATAATAAAAAATAATTTTTAAAGGATAAGCTAATATATTATTAAAAATAATATATTAGCTTATCTAATCAAAAAATATATTATTAGATGCTAGGGAATCAGTACCAGATTTACTTTGATATATGGTATTATAAAAAACATAATAAAGTCAAATGTTTGGAATCCTATAGTTATATAAATTTAGAATAAAGGGGACATGAAGAATGGAAAATAAAGAACTTATAAAAATAGCATTAAAATATAGAGAAAAGGCATATTCACCATATTCTAATTTTAAAGTTGGTGCGGCTGTATTATTTGATAGTGGAAAAGTATATGGTGGTTGTAATATTGAAAACGCTTCCTTTGGTGCAACTAACTGTGCAGAAAGAACAGCAATTTTCACTGGTGTAGCAGAAGGTGAAACTAAGGTTACTGCAATTGCAATAGTAGGAAGTTTACAAGAAAATACTTATCCATGTGGAATTTGCCGTCAAGTTATAAGTGAATTTGGAGGCCCTGAAGTGAAAGTAATACTTGCTAAAAGTGAAGAAGATTATATTGTAACAGATATGGCTGAAATTTTACCAGGTGCATTTACAAAAGCAGATTTAGATAAAAATAACAAATAATAACTTAAAAGATATTTTAGGATATAAAAAATTGCATGTATTTAAAATAAATTTCAAAAATTAGATTATGTGGAGGTAACAAAATGAGTATTCATATAAACGCACCAGAAGGTGCAATAGCAGAAAGCATATTATTACCAGGAGATCCTTTAAGAGCTAAGTTTATAGCTGAAAATTTTTTAGAAGATGTAGTTTGCTATAATGAAGTTAGAGGAATGTACGGATTTACAGGGACTTATAAAGGAAAGAGAGTTTCAGTTCAAGGAACAGGTATGGGAATACCATCAATATCAATCTATGTTAATGAATTAATTCAAAGTTATGGAGTTAAAAATCTTATAAGAGTTGGAACTTGTGGTGGATATCATGAAAAGGTTAAGGTTAGAGATCTTGTAATTGCAATGTCAGCATGTACAGACTCAAATCTTAATTTAGTAAGATTCCAAGGCAGAACATATGCACCAACTGCAAGTTTTGACTTATTAAAACCAGCTTATGATTTAGCTGTGCAAAAAGGATTTGAACCTAAGGTGGGCCCTATATATAGTTCTGATATATTCTATGGTGATGATAATGAAGATTGGAAGAAATGGGCTGACTTTGGTTGTTTAGGAGTTGAAATGGAAGCAGCAGCATTATATACTATTGCAGCTAAATATAATGTTAATGCATTAGCATTACTTACAGTAAGTGATCACTTTATAACAGGTGAAGTAACTACTGCAGAAGAGAGACAAACAACATTTACAAATATGATTGAAGTTGCATTAGATACTATAGTTGGATTAGAATAATACTTAAATTATAAATAAGAAGCAATTGAATTATAATTTTATTTGATAAAAATAAAAATAGTTAAATAAAATAAATAAATTTATAAAAGAGAGCTTTTGGAATTCCAAAAGCTCTCTTTTACTTTATAAATAAATATAGAATTTTATAAACCTCAAAAGTTTATATTAATATTCCTCGTAAACACAAACGCCTATAGAACCAGGTCCAGTATGTACACCTGTACAAGCTCCGATAGTCTCTAAAGATATTTCTGTTATATTTTCATGAGCTTGTACATTGTTTAAAAATTCATTAGCTTCTTCATCAGCATCTCCATTCAAAATCCAAACTCTACATTTACCATTATCAAGATATGACATAAGTATTTGCTTTAATTTAGTTAAAGATTGTTTTCTGCCTCTAGCTTTTGCATAAGGGTATAAAAATCCATCTTCATCAGAAGAAATTATTGGTTTTAAATTTAAAGTTTCAGCAATAGTACCAGATACTCGTCCTATTCTTCCACCTGCCCTTAAATATTTCAAAGAAGGAAATGTTACAAAACCATGAGTTTTATTCCTAATATCTTCAAGATTAGAAAGAATATCTTCAAAGGTACAATTATCATTAATTAATTTTCCAACTTGTGTTGCAATAGCTCCAACTGGATAACCTATTGTTTTTGAGTCAAATATGTAAGATTTAATTTTAGGATAATGCTCACTTAATAATCTTATACTATTAAAACATCCCGAAGAATTAGCTGAAACTGTAATAATAATTACATGAGTATAGTTTTCAGCAATTAAGTTTTCAAATACTTGACTACTATATTCTATGTCTGGTAGAGATGTAGTAGGAATTTCTGTTTTTAAAAGGGTAAATAATTCTTTTGAGGATATTGTTATTCTATCTAAGTATTCGTTATCATTGAAAATTATTCTAAATGGAAGTAACTTAATATTGAACTTATCTAAAGTACTTTGATTTAAGTCACAACTACTATCTGTTATTAAGGCAATTTTTTGCAAAAATTTTTCCTCCTTAGTATATAAATATACAAAATTTTTCCTTAATTTATATGAATTAAATTTTTTATGTAATTAAACTATATCATAGCTTTTAACGTACTACAATGATTTTTAATGTTAATATTTTGGCAAATATATTCCAATGAAAAATATTACTTATATTTATTTAATTTACATTTTAGATGATAGATAAATTTTATATATTAAGACTTAATTTAAGATTAAATGTATAGTCTATATTTTTTAAACAATACTAAAATAGAGAAACATTATATATATATTTAGGAGGGTTAAATTTATGGCAAAAGCAGGAATGAGAAGACCTGATCCAAATGATGCTCATGGAACTGAAAGTAATCATAAACAACATTATAAAAAAAATGATGTTGAGCCAGTACCAGAAATTCAAGGTAAAGCAAAAACAGGCAATAAAAAAACTAATCCTATAAAATACTAAAAATTTAACTGTCTAAAATAGAAAGAATTCTATTTTAGACAGTTGTTTTTATTTTAGGCTCTGTTTTAGTAGTGTGTTTATATATGCATAAG
>NZ_JAMQIF010000010.1:96014-220841 GCF_023845855.1 Clostridium sp. ZBS2 | reverse complement strand
GTCCAATTACAATGCCACTTCACCTATTGCATATATCAACACATATTTAAAACAGAGCCTTATTTTAAGACATAATTATTAAAAATAAGTTAAAAACATTAAAAATAAGCTGAGATTATAGTATAGTATAATTGTAAAACAATCAAATAAAAAGCAAGGAGATTGAAAAATGTATATAATAAACTTTATAAGAGGGTTCTGCATGGCACTTGCAGATAGTGTTCCTGGAGTATCTGGAGGGACTATAGCATTTATTTTAGGATTTTATGATAAATTCATTAACTCATTAAGTAATGTTATTTCAGGAAAAAAAGAAGAGAAAATAGAAGCAGCTAAATTTCTATTCAAATTAGGGATAGGATGGATTGTGGGATTTGTATCTTCTGTATTATTTTTAACATCAATTTTTGATAAAGAAATTTATAAAATAAGTTCATTATTCATTGGGTTCATAATATTTTCAATACCAATAATTATCAAGGAAGAGAAAAATTCTATTATAAATAGATATAAAAATATATTTTTTGCTTTAGTAGGTATATTCATAGTAGTATTACTAACGTATTTTAATCCAGTTTCAAATGCAGAAAATGCAGTTGGCATGTCATTAGATAAATTAACTTTAGGATTAGGAGCATACATATTTATAGTAGCTATGGTGGCTATTTCAGCTATGGTTCTTCCAGGAATATCTGGTTCAACTTTACTTTTGATTTTCGGATTGTATGCACCAATAATGAATGCGGTAAAAGAGGTATTAAAACTTAACTTTGATTATTTACTTGTATGCATTGTATTTGGTTTTGGAGTTCTTTTTGGGATAATGATTACTATAAAGGGTGTAAAGTATTTATTAAGTAATTATAGATCACAAACAATATACTTAATTTTAGGACTTATGATTGGATCAATATATGCAGTATTTATGGGACCAACATCATTAGAAGTTCCTAAACCACCTATGGATTTACATACGTTTAATATAATGTTCTTTGTAATAGGTGGCGGAATAATATTATTACTTCAAAAATTAAAAGACTATCTTGAAAATAAAAATTAGTATTTAGATAAAAAATCATTTTGATTGTTCGAAATGATTTTTTTTACTTTTAAAGTATAAAAAGGGTAATTATTAATAATTGTAGAATATCATTATATAAGATAAATTTTATAATAAACTATTAATATTAGATGAATAATTTAAGTATGGGTGATTAGGGTGGAAAAAAAATTAATGCTTTTAAAAATAAGTGATTTAAAAACTGGAATGGTAATAGGGGAAGACGTACAGGAAAATAACAATGTATTATTATCAAAAAATGTTGTTATAAGTGATAAAATTCTTAATAAATTACAAACTTTATATAATATAGATGAAGTATGGGTTTATGGAGAGGACTCATTAGAAAAAGCAGAAAATAGTAAGAAAAATTCAGAACGAGAATTTAAAAAAGTAGAGCATAAATTAAATGAAATATGTGAAGATTTACATGATGTTCTAGATAATACTGTTGAGTTACAAAAAGATTCTCTTAAAGAAATTAGAAAATTAATATCTGAACTACAGAATGTTATTAAAATACCAGAGATATTGATAGATAATCTACTTTTTTATGGCAGTGAAAACGATTCTATATATAGACATAGTTTAAATGTAGCATCTATAAGTAGTTTACTTGGAAAATGGATTGGTTTTGAAGAAAATAAGATAAAATTATTAATATATTCAGCACTTTTACATGACATTGGAAAATGTAAAATAGACGATAAAATAATCAATAAGAGTGGCAGATTAAATTCAAAGGATTTAAAAAAGATTAAAGAACATCCTGTTTTAGGATATAAGATAATTAAAAAAATTAACTTTTTAGATAAATCAGTCTCTCAATCGATATTATTACATCATGAAAGAGAAGATGGAAGTGGTTATCCATTAGGAATTACAGGTGATAAAATACCTGATTTTGCAAAAGTTATTGCAATAGCAGATGTTTTTGAGGCGATAAACTCTAATAGATGCTATAGAAATAAAAAGTCTCCTTTTGAAGCAATACAAATAATTAAGGAAGAAAGCTTTGGTAAGTTAGATTATAATTATTGTAATATATTTTTAGAACATATAGTAAATTATTATATTGGAAGAGAAGTTAAGTTAAATAACAATAAAATAGCTAAGATAGTACAAATGAATATTAATGAATTAGATCGACCTTTTGTATTTTTGGAAAATGAATTTTTAGATTTAAAAGAAAATAAAGATTTAATAATAGAACAATTTATTTTATAACACTTTATCACGATAAAGTGTTGACAAAAATTAATAGCTTTGATAAAATTAGCACATAATTTCTTAATTGACAGAGTAGATATTTGCGCGTTAAGTGTTAAGAGGACGGGAAGTTGCCTCTTAAACGAAAAACTTTTGTTTGCGGTGTAAATATTGCATTCCGCTGTTAATATTAAAGAGGAACCCTCTTTTTTATTCAGCAAATATAATTAAAGGGGGGATTCTGTATGAGAAATTTTTATACTTTAATTTTAAATTCATCAAAAGAACTAAAAAATGTAAGAAATCTAGTTACGGCTTCGTTATTAATAACAATAAAGCTTATTTTAGATTTGTTTACAATTCAAATCACACCGTTTCTACATCTTAGTTTTGAATTTTTAGCATCTGTAACTATAAGTATGCTATTTGGTCCTGTTGTAGGTGCAATGTGTGGAGGATTATCCGATGTTCTTAATTATTTAATAAATCCTAAAGGTGCATTTTTTGTAGGATTTACTTTATCGGCAATGATGTCTGGATTAATATATGGAAGCATTTTGTACAAGAAAAAAATTACTTTAACAAGATGTGCATTTGCTAATATTATTTCAGTGATTCTTGTAGATATAGTTATGAATACTTTTTGGTTATCTATCTTGGGAGGTAAGGCATTTTATGTACTTTTACCAATAAGAGCCTTTAAGAATTTAATAATGATTCCTATAAATGTAATGATGATATGTTTTGTATTGAATTTAGTAAATAAGATTAAAAAAGAAAATTTTAATTAGGCAAATGAAAATAAATACTTTTATTATAGATGTACTCTGAAATATACAGAGTACATTTTTTATTTATGTTATGTTTTAGTAGAGTGTTGATATAGCCAAAAATTAAAGAGAATATAAAATCTTTTAAATGTGAAAAATATAAATAAAGAAATTGCAAAACAAGAGGAAATAATTATTAATGAAGAAATTATAGTAAAAAATAATGGTTTACCGGAAAAAATTAGTATGATAAAATACTATTGTAATTACTTGTAGTATTATTAGGGAGGCATTAAACATGAAAAAAGATTTATTAGACAAGGGAGCAGTTTTACAAAGAGATAAGGAAACATATGCTATAGCACCTCATTTAACAGCAGGTCTTATAACACCAGAACAATTAAGAACATTAGCTGATGTCGCAGAAAAATATGAGGTTAAAGCTGTAAAAGTAACAGGAGCTCAACGTATTGCACTTGTTGGAATAAAAGAAGAAGAAATAGATAATGCATGGAAAGACTTAGGTATGAAACCAGGAGCAGCTGTTGGATTATGTGTAAGAAGCGTTAAAGTATGTCCGGGAACAACTTTTTGTAAAAAAGGACTACAAGATTCAGTAGCAATTGGAAGTAAGCTTGATGGATTATACCATGGTAAAGATTTACCTAATAAGCTTAAAATAGGAGTTAGTGGATGTCCACAAAGTTGTGCAGATAATCATATAAAAGATATTGGTATATATGGAATGCCTAAAGGCTGGGTAGTTCAAATTGGTGGAAAAGGTGGATTAAAACCAAGACTTGCAGATAAAATTGCAATGAATGTGTCAGAAGAAAAGCTATTTCCATTAGTTGAAAAAATAATTCAAATTTATGCAGGAAATGCTACGTCTAGAGAAAGATTAGGCGACTATATAGATAGAGTTGGATTAGAAGAAGTTAAAAAACAAATAGATATTGAAACTTATTTATAATTTAAAATAGAGCTAAAATAAAAAAATTAAGCAGAGAATTAGCCTAAAATAACTATTTCTCTGCTTTAATGATTATCTTAAAAAGTCTTTAAATGTTGCACGATTAGATTCTTTTTTTGATGATCTTATAATATTTTTGTATTCTTTTAATTTAGCTTGTTCTTCCTCAGTAAGTTCTTTTTTACAGTGTTTCTTTTCTATTAGTGCTTTAAAATCTTTATATTTTTCGTCACCTAATTTTTTCTTTAAAACAGTTTCTTTTATATCAGCTAATTGCTTTTGTTGTTCCTCTGAAATTTCCTCACCTTTATCTTTAAGCTTTTTAATTTCTTCTAATTGTTTCTTTTCCTTTTTTGAAAGATAGTTTAAATTATCTTTATCAAAGATCCAACTACCATTGTGTTTATCAGTTGAAGAATCATTGTTATTAAAATAGCTTATGCTTGAAGTTAAAGTTGTAGCATTAACTTTTTGAGGAATAACTGTTGTCACACTAATAATACAAAGAGAACAAGCTATAGATTTTATTAATGCTTTTTTCATATAATAAATCTCCTTTTTAATGTAATTTGTTAATATTTCATTAAACTAAACGTCATCACTAGTATGTGAAATATTAAAGAAATTTATTATATTTTTTTAAACTAAAGTTTTTTATTATTGAGTTACTTTGTTTGATGTATTTTCTGAACTGTTATTTTTAGTAGAATTTTCATTATTTACTGAAGTTACTGAATCAGTATTGTTTTTGGTAGATTCAGTATCATTGTTTGAATCACTTGATAACCAATCTGATATTGCTTGAAAGAAATTAGAAAAGAATTCCTTAACCTTAGCAAAAAATCCTTGAGCCTCTTCACTATTTAATTTTTCTTTTAATTTACTTGCAGCATCATTTAATTGATTTTTAATTTTATTATAATTAAGATCTAATCCATTTATTTTAGTCATTAAAGAATTAATAGTTTGTCTATCTTCATCATTAAGTTCAACTTTATATTCTTTAACTGCTTTTTCAACTATTTTTTCAATTTCTTTATCAGTTTTAGGTTTTTCTTTAACGACATCTTTTTTTACATCATTTATCAATTTGGCTGCTTCATCTTGTCCGATTTTATCTCCAAGACCACCTGTAACGACAATTTCTTCGTTAGCAACTTCTTTTTTTTCTTCATCAATTTTAGAACCACCAGAACTATTCTCAAATCCTTTTAGAATACCAGTAAGTGCAGCAGTACCAGAAACTTTAAATGGTGCAGCAGCTACTACATTGGCATTTTCTACCCCAGCTGTAATTAAAGCATTTCTTATCATTCCTTCTGTAACCCATGTAAGGTTATATGTAGAAATAGTTAGTCCACCTTTACTTGTTGGTTCAACATAAGAGCAAGAAATAGATTTATTACCTAATTGAGCTGGAGATGCAACATTTCCAAGGTATTTTTGTTCTTCAGCTGTTGTTATTTCTAAAATATTTGCATCATTTTTAGTGACTTTAAAGTAATCAAGCATTTGATTCTTTTGATCTTGTGTTAAATTTCCACCTAATGTAACAACCTTAAATGAATCTGCAAAAGCTGTTATATTTGGAGAAAAAGAAATAATTAAACATAATGTCATAAACATAATTAATAATTTACTTGAAATTTTTTTGATGATTTTCATAATTTTAAACTCCTTTTATTATTACATATTAAATACAATTAAACTAAAAAGAATAATTACAGTTATATTATAACATACAATATAATAGGGTTAATTTCAATTGTATTAATTTAATATTAAGATTTTAATTTAATATTTTTAAGAATTTTGGAAAGAATATTTTAAATAAGTTTAATATATTAGAAATTAAAAATTAAAAAATAAAGTTTTATAAAATTGTAACTTTTAAAGAAATATAATATAATTAACAGTAATATTTAAAATATTTTAGTATAGATTAATAATTATAATTTTTGTTGAATTGTAGGTGAATTTATGATTAGTCATAATGATGAATATATAATATTCATAAATAATATTGGAAAAAATAAGCCTAATAGTTTTAATAATAAGAATACAGAATGTCCGTTTTGTAATAGGAATAAACTTACTGATATTATTCAAGAAAAGGGACCATTTGTATTGTTAAAAAATAAATTTCCAACATTAAGAGATACTCTTCAATTAGTTATTATAGAAACCTATGATTGTGAATTAAATATGGGAAATTATGATTCTGAATATATGGAGCAATTAATTAGTTTTGGGCTAAAGAATTGGCTTGATATAGAAAAAAGCAATAAGTACAAGTCAGTAATATTTTATAAGAATCATGGACCTCATTCAGGGGGAAGCATAAAGCATGCTCATATGCAAATTGTAGGATTAAATAATATAGATTATAGAGAAAATATAAATGAAAAGTATTTTGAAGGTATAGAAATTTTCAAAAGTGAATGTTGTGAAGTAAACCTATCTACAAAACCTATAAATGGATTTAATGAATTTAATGTTATTATAAATGATGATTTAAAAAATACATTTAGTTTATCGGAAGGCATAAGAAGAATAGTTTATTATATATTAAATAATTATTTTGCTAAATGTGACAGTTTTAATTTGTTTTTTTATCATTGGAATAATAAAATTATATGTAAAGTTACACCAAGATTTGTTACATCACCACTATTACTTGGATATTCATTGAAACAAGTTTCTAATAGTCTAGAAGAGATGGCAGGAAATTTAAAAGAACTATATTTTAGAAAATAGTATTATATTAAAATAGTATTATATTAAAAAGGAACTACTTAAAATTAAAGTAGTTCCTTTTTTACATATATGGAAATTTATGTGATTTGCTATATATTTTTAGAAAATTTATAGAATCTTTTTAATTTTTAATTGTAAATTCTAAACAATGAAATAAGAAATTCATTACATCAATTTAAGAAAATATGGGTTATCGGCATTATACATATTCCTAAAAAAATTGAGTATAAAGATAAATTGTTATATCCATATTGACGAGAAGATGGAATTAACTCTTCAAAAGATATATATAGCATTATTCCCATTACAAATGCAAAAATTAAACCTAAAATAAAATCATTAATAAATGGTTTTAAAATAAAAAAAGAAACAAGAGCCCCTAAAGGTTCTGATAAACCAGAATACAATGTGTATTTAAATGCTTTTCCCTTACTACCAGTAGAGTAGTAAATTGGCATAGCAACAGCAATACCTTCAGGTATATTATGCATAGCTATGGCTAAAGAAATAGACATTCCTAATGTGATATTTTGATAACTTGACATAAAGGTAGCAATACCTTCAGGAAAATTATGTAGTGTAATTGCAATCATTGATACAAATCCTACTCGAAAAAGATTTAAATGCTTATTACTATCATGCTCATTTATATTTTTAGATTCATGTGGAACGAATTTATCAACAAGCATAGCAAATATTACACCACTTAGCATATAAAAGATTGTTAGCAATACACCATAGACATTTCCATAATATTTTACTAATGTTTCTTCAGCATGAGGAAACAAGTCAGTAAAAGAAACGCAAATCATTACTCCTGAAGAAAATCCAAGAGCAAAAGTAATTATTTTATCACTTTTTTTCTTTATAAATAATACAACAACAGCACCTAATACTGTTGAAATTCCAGCAAAAAAAGAAAGTAATAAGGCAATATATGCATTATTAGTCATTTATTTTACACCTCTTTAATTATTGCTATATTTTTATATATTCTTAAAGTTATAAGAAAATTACAAAAAAATAGATATGTTTAAGAATAAAAAAACAATGCTCACTACATTAAAGATATCTTTTAACATAGTGAGCATTGCTTTTTTTAAATAATATTAAAAAGGAGTCGTAATTTATTGTTTCCAAATAGTTTCAAATGAAATTTTTATATATTCCAATGAGAATATATTTGCATTTAAGTTCATTACTAACTCTACTTATATTGTAGCAGATTTAAATTAAAAAACAAGTATGTTTTCACAATTCGGAAAATATTTTGAAAATTTAAATAATTATTTATTTTTAAATAATTTCACTTTTGAGGTAAAATATTACATTGAGTTGCTTTCATTTTATGTAGTAATAAACTAAGTGTGTTCTACTGAATTAATAAGTAATGCATGTGATATGACATACAAAAATGTTTATGAATATATATGACCATTAGGGATTGAAAGAGCTTTATCAAATTTTGAAAAAGTAATAAAAGATAAAAAATCTCAAACTATGCAAATGCAATATCAATTGACAGCTTGTCAATTATGGATAGAAATTTCAGATATTCTTGGAAAACCTCAATTAGTAGAATCAAACAATAGAAATGGTTTGACAGTTAATGATATTTAGAAAATAAAGAGAAAATTAAACAATCTTGGTTAGAGAAAAACTAAGATTGTTTAATTTATCATTTTTTCATTTAAAAAATATATGTCTAAACGGGACTAAACAATGTCAATGTAGAGCGTACAAATTAATTATTATGGTCTAAACTAATATTATGAAGATAATAATTATCATTATCGAATTTGAAAAAGATTTATTTTATTAAGGACAATTAATTATTTTATTTATATAATTTAAAATTTATAAATGAAAGTATAGGCGGTAATATTATGAATTTAGCAGAAGGAAAAATAGATAATACGTATGCTATCGAACAGTTAAATTTGCCATTGAATGTAGAAAAACATTTGGAATCTTTAGGAATGATTTCTACACTTTCAATATTGTCATACACTATTTGGATTATACAAAGAAAAATTAAAGATATTAAAAGAGGGAAGTTTTGTAATTGCAATTGCTCAAATTGTGCATCTAAAAATTGCAAATAAAGATTAGTTATTAATTAAAAACTATAAAAAGTTCGCTATGTTTTAAAATAGTGTTGATATTATAGTATAAAGCTCATGGACAGAGGAATTTACTTTAAGAACACTAAAATAAAGCTTAGTCCAATTAATGCATGCTCCCAATCAAAGATTGTTGACAAGCAATTAATTTGACAAATCTTCATTAAGGGTTCTAAAAAAGCAAATTCCAATGCCAGTTCGCCCTTATACTATAATATCAACATTCACTTAAAACATAGTTAAAAAGTTAAATAAAAAGGAGATTAAAATGAATAATAGAACAAAATTACTTACAGAATCACCATTTAAACTTATGCTTTCATTAAGTATACCAGCTGTTTTAGGTATGCTTGTAGTAGGTCTTTATAATTTGATGGATGCAGTATTTGCAGGACAGATGATTGGTTCAACTGCAATGGGAGCTATCTCAATTTCATATCCATTCACATTAATTAATAGTGGAGTTGCAACACTTATAGGAGTTGGTTCTGCATCAGTATTATCAAGAGCTATTGGTAAAAAAGATCAAAAAACAATTGATTCCATTATGGGAAATCTTATAATGATTGTATTTATATTATCACTTATAATTACTGTAGTTGGCATTATTTTTACAAAACAAATATTATCAGTTACGGGTGCTGAAGGTGAGATTTTAAATGGCGCTGTTCGCTATCTTAAAATTATATTTATTGGTTCATTATTTGTAAATTTCTTTCAAAGTGCTAATATGGTAATGAGAGGAGAAGGAGCATTAAAACAATCAATGCTGATTGTAGGTAGTGGAGCTGTTTTAAATATAATTCTTGATCCAATCTTAATAAGTATATTTAATAAATTTAATATGGGAATTGAAGGCGCAGCTTATGCTACTATAATTTCACAATTTATACAAGCTATTGTTACCTTAATGTATTTTGTAAGAAAAAGCGAAAATTTAAAAATTAATAAAATTAAATTGGCTATGAATATTTTACCTGAAATATTTGCAGTTGGACTTTCAGCAATGCTTATGCAAGTAATGACATTATTATATCAAACATTTATTTTTCATAGTGCTTCAAAGTATGGTGGAGGAACTTCTCAAATTTTATTAGGAGCTGCCTTAAGAGTTCAAACATTTTCATTTATTCCATTATGGGGAATTAGTCAAGGTTTCCAACCTGTTGCAGGTACTAATTACGGTGCTGGAAAATATGATAGAGTAAAAACTATGACATTAGTGTTTATTGCAAGTGCACTTGTATTATCTTTAGTTTTCTATTTACCAGTTGAAATTGCACCAGGAACAGTTCTAGCATTATTTATTAAAGAGCCTGATATAATCCAACAAGGACTATCTAATTTTAGAATTATGTTTAGTACTTATATTTTCCTTGGAGTTTTCATAATGGTTGTTACATTATTCCAATCATTAGGAAAAGCTAAAAAAGCAAGTATTATAGTACTATTACGTCAAGTAATACTTTTTATTCCTCTTATTATGATTTTACCAAAATGGCTTGGATTTAAAGGCATTTGGATGGCAATTGGTTTAAATGACGGAATACTTGTTTTAATTACTATTTATATGATGATATTTGAATTTAAATCTTTATCATCAAAAACAAATGTTAAAGCAAATCTTGATGCAGTTTAAATATAAATAAGGACATGCTTTAAGTGAATGTTGATATTGTATTAAAATATAGCGACAAATAAAAGTAATTAATTATAGAAGAAATTAATATGTAATAAAAGAAAACTTTAAAATATAAAATTAAGAAATTAAAAAGAGGAAGGAGAAGCTACTCATTAAAATATTCAAAAATAAATAACAAGTTTTGAGTAGCAGAGTTTATGATGCAGGGAATAGATATTGTTCAAGATCATGAATTTTTAAACAGAGTCTCTTCTGTTGAAAAACTTGATAAGGATGATTATAGAACTATATATAAAATGAATTGTAATGAAGGTCTTGGATTAATGACAGTATACAAAGTATTTACAGGTATTGAATTGGTATATAATGAATTTGAAGCAACAACTTGTTTATGCGATGTACCAGTATACGATAATATAATTGAAATAAATCATTGCAAAGAAGGAAGAGGAGAATGTATATTGCTCGATGGTAGTTCTTTATATATGGGGGAAGGTGACCTTTCTATTAATATGATGAGTAATCATGCAGATACAATTGGTTTTCCACTTAAGCATTATAAAGGGATTTCAGTTATTATATATATGAATGAAATTATTAATAAAGTACCTGAAATTTTGAAGGATGTTAATATTGATATATATAGTTTGAAAGAGAAATTTTGTAATAATAATAAATGTTTTATTATGAGAGCTAAAGATAAGATTGAACATATATTTTCTGAGTTATATTCGGTGCCAGAATCAGTACAAAAGGCTTATTTTAAGTTAAAAGTTTTAGAGCTTTTAGTATTTTTAAGTATTATAGATCCTTCAGAAGAAGAAGAAGAAAAAGAATATTATTCAAAGGATCAAGTAGAAATAATTAAGCAAATAAAGAGATTTATTACAGAAAATATGCAATGTAGATATACAATTGAAGAATTAGCCAAAATGTATTGTATAAGTCCTACAACGTTAAAAACATATTTTAAAGGAGTATATGGAACTTCAATTGCATCATATATCAAGGAATACCGAATTAAAAATGCAGCTATAAGTTTACGACAGACTAAAAATAGTATAGCAGACGTGGCTTTAAGTGTTGGATATGAAAGTCAAAGTAAATTTGCAGCTGTTTTTAAAAAGATTATGGGTATAAGTCCTTTAGAGTATCGAAAAAATGTTTAGAAGATATAATGACAGCATTAGTATTTAAAGGATTAATTAGACGTTATGTATTAACTTTACTCTTATTTTAAATAGCTTGTCCCTATATGTCTTATATACGAACAAGCTATTTTTTTTATTTACCAAAATGTCCAAATGGAGCTAAAATTTGTTTTTTTGGAGCAGACAATAAAGAGAAAAAAATATATAATATTAGTATACTAGATAATAATTTATGTCACAGAAAGGGGAAGTATTTTAATAATTTAATGGTTAATTTTTCTGCCTATCATATGAATAAATGTTCATGTGATAACATAATAAAATGACTATATATTAATGCAAATTTAAATTTACAATGGAAATAAAAGACTATGTTTTAAAACATAGTAGAATAAAAAATGAAGGAGAGATTAGAATGAAGAAAAAATTTAAATTAAAGGATTTAGACTGTGCAAATTGTGCTGCAAAGATGGAGAATGCTATTAATAAAATTGAAGGTGTTAATGAAGCAAGTATAAGTTTTATGGCACAAAAGCTTACAATTAATGCAGATGATGAGAGATTCGATGAAATCATGAAGAATGTGGTTTCTGTATGTAAAAAAGTAGAATCAGATTGTACTATTGTGTTAGAGTAGGGGATAGAGATGAGTAAGAAGCAAAAGGTAATGGTTACACGAATTGTATTAACTGCAATCATATATATTTTATTGATATGCATTCATCATTTTAGTGTACTACCATATAATCTACCTAAAATTTATATGTCTATTTTATTTTTAATTCCATATGCTTTAATTGGATGGGACATTATATATAAAGCTGTTTTAAATATTACACATGGACAAGTTTTTGATGAAAACTTTTTGATGTGTGTAGCTACATTTGGTGCATTTGGAATTGGAGAGTATTCAGAAGCAGTTGCAGTTATGTTGTTTTATCAAATAGGAGAGTTTTTTCAAACATATGCAGTTAATCGTTCAAGACAATCCATCACAGAATTGATGAATATATGTCCTGAGTATGCTAATGTTGAAAAAGGTGGACAGCTTGAACAAGTTGATCCAGATGATGTTTCTATAGGAGATATAATTGTTATTAAAGCTGGAGAGAGAATTCCATTAGATGGAATTGTAGTTTCAGGAAGTTCAATGATTGACACTGCTGCATTAACTGGAGAATCAGTTCCAAGGAAAGTTAATGCTGGTGATGAAATTATTAGTGGTTGTGTAAATACTAATGGATTAATAAAAGTTAAAGTTACTAAAGAGTTCGATGATTCTACTGTATCTAAAATATTAGATTTAGTTGAAAATGCAAGCAGTAAAAAGGCAGAAGTTGAAAATTTCATTACTAAATTTGCAAGATATTATACTCCTATAGTTGTTTATTCAGCTTTAATTCTTGCATTATTTCCACCTTTAATATTAGGTTATAATTGGTCAGAGTGGATTGGACGTGCTTGTATATTTCTTGTAATATCATGTCCATGTGCTTTAGTAATTTCTGTACCACTTAGCTTTTTTGGTGGCATAGGGGCAGCTTCTAAATCTGGAATATTGGTAAAAGGAAGCAACTATTTACAAGTACTTGCTAAAATGGACACTATCGTGTTTGATAAAACTGGAACTTTAACTAAAGGAGATTTCAAAGTTTCAGAGATTAATGCAGCTGGTGTAAGTAAAGAAATGTTATTAAAATATGCTGCATTAGCAGAATGTTATTCAGATCATCCAATTTCAAAATCAATTAAAGAGGCTTATGGTGAGGAATTAGATCTTGAATTAGTGAAAGATGTAGAGGAGATATCAGGACGTGGTATAAAAGCAAATATTGCTAATCACACTATTCTTGTAGGTAATAATAAATTAATGAAAGATATGAACGTATTTTATTTACAATGCAATAGTATGGGAACGATAGTATATGTTGCAATAGATGAAGAGTATATTGGAAGTATTGTAATTTCTGATACTATTAAGGAAGAATCACATTTAGCAATTAAGGAATTGAAAAAACTTGGTGTAAAGAAAACTGTTATGCTAACTGGTGACAAAGAAGAAGTTGGTATGGCAGTAACTGAAAAATTAGGAATCGATGTAGTTTATGCAGAATTAATGCCAGCAGACAAAGTTGAAAAGGTTGAGATGCTTTTAAATCAGTTACCATCTAAACAAAAATTAGCTTTCACTGGAGATGGAATAAATGATGCACCTGTTTTATCACGTGCAGATATTGGGATAGCAATGGGAAGCATGGGTTCAGACGCTGCTATAGAAGCTGCTGACATTGTATTAATGGATGATAATCCTCAAAAAATAGCTACTGTAGTTAAAATAGCACGTAAGACATTAAAAATTGTAGGTGAGAATATTGCATTTGCACTAGTTGTAAAAGCTGTTGTTTTAATGCTAGGTGCATTTGGACTAGCTAATATGTGGGAAGCAGTATTTGCAGATGTTGGGGTATCCGTAATTGCAATTCTAAATGCTATTAGAGCTTTAAAAATAAAATAGTATATTTTTAGGATTATATATTATATTTTGTAATGTGACATGATAAATTTAGTAGATTATAAACCTTGCTTCTCTTATAAAAATTGGATTTTATATTTAAATGAGGATATTTCAATTATGAAAAATCCTCATTTAATATTTAGGTCTATTAACATTAAAATAACTTTATTAGAATAACCACATTAATAGAAAATACTCAGGACAAATATGAGAAGCTGAAAAATGAACATGGACTTTCTATGTTTATTGAAGGAAGTAATTGTAATGTATTGTTCGATACTGGAAAAACAGGAGATTTTATTGAAAATGCTAAAAAATTAAATATTGATCTTACAAATACTGATATTTTAGTTTTAAGTCATGCTCATTATGATCATTGTGGTGGGGTTAAAACATTGCTAGAAACTTATAACATAAAACCTAAGCTTGTGGTAAGCAATAATTTTTTTGATTTAATGTTATTCGTAGTTACATAAATTTTAAAAATAATGCCATATATTTAAAAACTATTAATAAATGTTGAATTTATCAGAAATATTAAATATAAAATTATAGGGCTAAAATAATTTTTTAATATAGTTTTGTAGTTCGTGCAATTCCTGTACTGTTTCTTTTAACGATAAAAGGTTCATATTCTAGTCTCATAATGCAAGATCTGTTTTGTGAATTTGAAGATTTACTATTTATTTTTTTCAATATAATATTAACACCTTCAGTACCTTTATTTTCTATAGCATGATCAACTGTTGTTAAAGATATTTTTTGCAAAGATGATAATAGGGTATTATCAAAACCACAGACTGAAAAATCATTTGGTATTTTATATTTCATTTCTGTTAACGCATCCATAATTCCAATAGCTACCATATCATTAGTTCCAATAAAGGCTGTTACATCAGTTTTTTCTGCTAATAATTTTTTTGTTAAGTTATATCCTGTTAAATATTCAGTTTTATCTAAAGGATACTTAGTAGTATTTTGAATGTCTTCATTTTTTATTATAATGTTATCGATATCAACATTGTGATCATAAAAGCTTTTTTTCAATCCATTAAGTCTTTGAATTCTTGGGATTTCATGTGCAAGTAGTGGAGTAGAAATATAAGCTACTTTTTTATGTCCAAGAGATAATAGATGTTCACCTATAATATAACCTGTTTTATGGCTATTTAATTCTACAGAATCTAAGTCTAAATCTTCATTTTTATCACTAATCAAGACAACAGGAGCAGAAGAAACTAAGTCTTTTATTTGTGAAACTAAAGTAGATTGATATAAATATATAATCCCAGCTACTTTAAGATTTGAATACATATTTAAATAATGTTTTTCAAGCTTAGGATTTCTCATTGTAGGTGCTATAAATATAGAATATCCATGTTTATTTGCTTGCTCAGTAATAGAATGTATCAGCATAGTATAATACAAATTAGAAAGAGATGGACACATTATTATAATAAGCTTTGATAAAACTGTATCACTACATGTCTTTTTATTTTTATTTTTTTCATATCCTAGAACTTTTGTAGCGTTAAGAACTTTTTCTCTTGTTTCATAAGAAAAAGAAACATCGGGTCTATTATTCAACACCATTGAAACAGTTGATTGAGAAACCCCAGCATAGTCAGCAATATCTTTTGTTGTTATCTTACGATAAGACGTCAAGTAAACCACTCCTTTTCTTTTAAACTTAGTATACAAAATAGGAATAAAAAAGACAAATAGTTAATTAATAAATAAATTTATTATTAATGGATTTAAGGGGTTTTATTAATAATTAGTATTAATATTTATTAATAAAATGTTAAATTTATTAATAGTAAAAAAGATATATGAAAATTAGTTTCATATATTTAATCAAAAAACTATTTTTAAAACATAGATCTTTTTATACAAAAGGCTATGTTTTAGCAGCGTGTTGATATATGCATAAGCAAAGTGGACTGAGTAATTGAACTTAAGAATATTAATAAATAACAAAGAGAGCTTTTCACTAAAACAATTAAGTTTATTAAAAAGAAAAAAATATTAATTTTATAATGTTAGAGTTATTAATAACTGAGTATTTGACTTGATTGACAGCTTGTTTAAGTCATATTTATAATGGCAATATACAATATATTTGCTAGCAAAAATAAATATATTAAAAGGGTGGTTATGCATGATTAATATAAAGATAAATTCAATATCAGATTATTTACATCACGATTTTTTTTGTTCTTGTGGGAAAAATCATAAAACTGATTTAGATTATGTAGAGATATCAGAAGGTGCAATAAAAAAAATACCTGAATTTATTAAAAGAAAGTCTTATAAAAAAATATTTATGGTTGCAGATAAAAATACATATGTAGCAGCTGGAAAACAAGTAGAAGATGAATTTAAAACAGCAAATATTGAAATAAGTAAGATTGTATTGGATGAAGATGAAGTTGTTCCAAATGAAGAGACTATAATGAAAATACAACTTGCAATGGAAAGTAATTATGATCTTATATTAGGGGTAGGCACTGGAACTATCAATGATATGTGTAAATATATAAGCTATAAGCTAAAAATAGATTATATTATTGTAGCTACAGCACCATCAATGGATGGGTTTGCTTCAGTAGGAGCAGCACTTATAACTAACAATTTAAAAACAACATATGATGCTCATGTTCCAACAGCTATTATAGCTGATGTAGACGTTTTAGCAAATGCTCCTATGAATATGATAACAGCGGGACTTGGAGATATACTAGGAAAGTATACTTGCTTATGTGATTGGAAAATTGCCAATATTGTAAATAAAGAGTATTATTGTAAAGAAATAGTTGAAATGGTTGAAAAATCTATAAAAAAAGTAGTGGAAAGTGCAGATCAAGTAATGCTACGTTCAAAAGAAGCAATAAGCAATATTACAGAAGCTTTAATAGGAACAGGAATTGCAATGAGTTTTGTTGGTAATTCAAGACCAGCATCCGGAAGCGAACATCATATTTCTCATTATTGGGAAATGAAATTCTTATTTGAGGGAAGAAAACCTGTGTTACATGGAACTAAAGTAGGGATTGGAACAGTAGCTGTTATAAAGACATATGAAATGTTATTAAAAGAAAAAATAGATTTTAAAAATGCCAGAAAATATGTAGAAAATTACGATCAAAAAGCATGGGAAGAAAAGATGATACAAAGCTATGGCTGTGCAGCAAACGGAGTAATAGCTTTAGAAGCGAAAACAAATAAAAATTCAAAGAATCTTCATGAAAAGAGAATAAAACGAATAGAAGAACATTGGGATGAGATAACAAAAGTAATAAATGACTCATTACCTAATGTGAAAGTAATAGAAGATATTCTATTATCTTTAAATGCACCAATTAATCCTAAACAAGTTGGCGTTGATTATGAAATGATTAAAGATAGTATATTAGTGGCAAAAGAAGTTAGAGATCGTTATACACTTTTACAATTGCTATGGGATTTAGGTATTGCAGATAAGATGTCAGAAAAAATTGCTGACTATTTTGAAAGTGGACAAAGTCAATATATAGAGTTAAATAACAAGTATATGGAAGATAAAATAGAAAAAATTAAATGTTTTATTTTAGATATGGATGGAACTATTTATTTAGGTAAAAATTTGTTTGATTTTACTAATGAATTTTTAGATACAGTAAAACAAACAGATAGAGAATATTATTTCTTCACAAATAATTCATCAAAAAGCCAAGAAAGTTATATTGAAAAATTAAAGAATATGAATATAATTATTGAACCAAAACAAATGATGATCTCAACTCATGTAATGATAAAATATTTAAAGAAAAACTACCCTGGGAAAAGTGTTTATGTTGTAGGAACACAATCTTTATTGGACGAATTTAGAAAGTTTAATATAGAGTTAAACGATTGTGATCCTGATATTGTAATCATAGGGTTTGATACAAGCCTTACTTATAAAAAGCTTGAAAAGGCATGTAGTTTTATAAGAGAAGGAAAAACTTATTTTGGAATTAATCCAGATTTAAATTGTCCAATGGAAGGAAATACATTTATTCCTGACTGTGGATCAATGGCAAGGTTAATTGAAAGTTCTACAAATAGATTTCCTGAGTTTTTTGGTAAACCTTCTCATCATACATTAGAATATATAATTGAAGAAACTGGATATAAAGAAGATGAAATTGCAGTTGTTGGAGATAGATTATACACAGATATAGCAGTAACTAAAAATAGTGGTGTTTTATCTATATTAGTATTAAGTGGAGAAACTACAAAAGAAGATATTGGTAAGAGTAGTGTTCAACCAGACATAATTGTAGATTCGGTAGCTGACATTACAAACTTAATTAAAAACAAAGCTGTATCTTAATTGAAGAGTCTGTTTCAAATATATCTAAGAAGTTAATATTGAGTATAATCAAATTCGAATGCTAGTTTTTCCTTATATTCAATATTAACATTCGCTTAAATATAGCAAATAAAGATATATATGTTTTTTGATACAGCCATATCTCTAAAGTATAGAGAAAAATAAAAGTAGAATTTGTGAGGTATAAAAGTTATGGGTAAGTATGCTATTGGTATTGATTTTGGGACTTTATCAGTTCGTACATTATTAATTGATATAAAAACAGGAGAAGAGTTATTAACTAAAATTTATGAATATCCACATGGAGTAATGGTTGATAATATTCCAACAGGAGAAGAACTAGGAATTGACTGGGCTTTACAACATCCTAAAGATTATGAAACAGGGTTAATTGAAACCTTAAAAGGGATTATGGATGAAAATTTAGTAAATAATGATGATATAGTAGGAATAGGTGTGGATTTCACCTCTTCCACTATATTACCAACAACAAAAGAGGGTATTCCTCTTTGTTATTTATCAGAATATAAACATAATCCTCATGCTTATGCAAAGCTATGGAATCATCATTCAGCGCAATATTGTGCTGATGAAATTTACAAAATTGCAAGTGAGACAAATCAAAAATGGTTGTCTTTATATGGAGGGAAAATTTCAAGTGAATGGATGATACCTAAAATTATGCAAATTGTAAAAGAATCTCCTAAGGTATATGAAGCAAGTGGTAGAATTTTAGAAGCGTGTGACTGGATTACATGGTTATTAACAGGTGAAGAGGTAAGAAGTGCTTGTGCAGCAGGATATAAAGCTTTTTATCATCATGAAATGGGATATCCAAGTAAAGAGTTCTTTAAATCATTAAATTCTAAAATGGAAAATGTGGTAGATGAAAAATTATCTACTAATATTAAATCTATAGGTGAATGCTTAGGGTATTTAACTAAAGATATGGCTGAAAAAACAGGATTAAAAGAAGGTACTCCAGTAGGGGTTAGTATTATAGATGCTCATGCTTCTGTAGCTGCAAGTAAGATTGATGGACCAGGAAAAATGCTTATAATTATGGGGACATCTTCTTGTCATATGTTATTGTCTGAAACAGAAGAAGGAATTCCAGGAGTTTGTGGAATTGTAAAGGATGGTATTCTTCCAGGATATTTTGGATATGAAGCTGGACAATGTTGTGTGGGAAATCATTTTGCTTGGTTTAAAGAAAATGCCTTACCAGCCAAATATAAAGAAGAAGCAAAAAAATTAGGTATTAGTGATTTTGATTTATTAAACAAAAAATTAGAAAACTATAAAGTTGGACAGAGTGGACTTATAGCATTAGATTGGTTTAATGGAGTAAGATCAACTTTAATGGATTTTGATTTAACAGGTATGATATTAGGAATGACATTAAAGACTAAACCAGAAGAAATTTATAGAGCATTAATAGAAGCAACTGCTTATGGGACAAGAGTTGTTATTGAACAATTTGAAAAGCATGGTGTTCCAGTTAATGAAATATGTGTAGCTGGAGGAATACCATTAAAGAATCCTATGTTAGTTCAGATATATGCAGATGTATGTAATAAAGAAATAAAAATAATAGACACTAAGCAATCAGGAGCTTTAGGAAGTGCGATTTTAGGAATTGCAGCAGCTAAAGAAGAAGTGACAGGATATAAAAATGCTAATGATGTAGCTAGACATTTAGGTAAAGTAAAAGAAGGTACATTTAAACCTATTCATGAAAATGCAGTTACATATGATAGCTTATACAAAGAGTATTTATTACTTAATGATTATTTTGGCAAAGGTGCAAACGATGTCATGAAAAGATTAAAAAATATTAAAGCGACAGCAAAGCATAAATAATAGGCTATGTTTTAAAATAAACACCAATGTTTTTATATAGGACGTTGGTGTTTATTTTATTATTTTATTCCAGACACGTAATACATTTCTTCATTATCGATGCTTTTATCAATATAAAAATAATTGTTCATTATGATTATGGTATTTTCTACTGGAGGAAGTACATTGTATTTTATTTGAGGTTTTTTTAAATGTACATTATTTATTTTTTCTTTACTATCTGAATGAGCAATAACTATTTTACCATCTTTATTTAAAAGGTTATAAAGTTTGTTAAACAGTGCATACTTATCTTTAAAATGTGGATAAGCTGAGTAAATAAAAATATAGTCAAATGTATAATTCTCAAGATTCATAATATCATTTACAATAAATTCAACTCGTTTATCATTATACTTACTTTTACATACCTTAATCATATTCTCAGAATTATCAACGGCAACGATTTTAGTAGGAGATTTTTCTAATAAATAACTAATTAATATACCCGTTCCTGTTCCAACATCAAGTATTTTAGAACCACTTTTTATATCTGATAATTCTATAATTCTTCTGATTTTTTTATCGTCATGTGTACACATTTCATCCCACTTAAATGCAACACTATTAAAAAATTCTAAATCATCCATTTATAATTACATCCTTATCTATTTTATTTTCAATAATTTTAATTATTATTGGTATTAATATAAGTTGAATAATTATTCCCCATATTCCCTTTATAAAACTACCTGTTAAGAATGAAGCAAGTACAAAGCCATTTCCTGAAACAGTTAACAAAATATAATTTGTTATACCTGAAATTAATCTACCTATAATCATAGCAGTTATTAAAGATATAAAAATATTATACTTTTTATTTTTGTACATTAATCCTGCTATTAGCCCATAGCTTGAAAGTTCAAATGCCATACATATTCCTATTGGATATATAGGAGGCATTCCTGAAATAATTGAATTAATTATTGGAGTTATAAATCCTATAAGTAAGCCATATTTTTCTCCAAGGATAAATCCACAAAGTAATACAGGTATGTGCATAGGTAAGAATATATTACCTGGTAATCCTGTCATATGAAAGGTATATGGAATTATTATTCCTAGTGCTAGGAGTAATCCAGCTCGTACTAGATTTTTTGTCTTTTCATTCATTTTTAATTTCTCCTTATAACCAAATATTTATTAGTACTCTAAAAGTTTTCTTTACAATATTTTTATTATGAATTATTTCTTTTAGAACAGTTATCATAGAAGAATTTTTTTAAAAGTAAAATAATATTATATATAATGATTATTTTTTAGGAGATAAATACATGTATATTTTAAAAATGGAAAATGGATTTATAGTGCCAGTAAAATATGTAAAAGCAGAAGATTTGTATGGAATTGAAAATATAGATTACTTAGATAATAAAAATTTTTATATGAATCAAATAAAAGATAATGATGTAGAAGAATATGCAGATTTAAAATATACTAACAGTTCTTGCAAAAAGATAAATATGGAAGAAAATAAAGTTTTAAGTTATGGAAATTGTAATAACTGTAAAATGAATTGTAGTTTACAAAAAAATAAAGAAGAATTGGCAATGAAATTTACTGAAAGAGCAATTGAAGATGTTAAATTAGGAAAAAAACAGAAAATAAATGCTATATGGCTTGAAATTTCGGGTTGTTTTGGGCAAATAATATCCTTACTTGATGCAAAGGATCCAGATGTTTTATATTTACTTAAAGAATTTGTTAATTTAAATTATTTTGGTAGTATATGTGGAGATTCAGGTGAAACAGCTTATGAAAGAATATTACAAACTTTAAATACTGATTATGTGTTTGTTGTATGTGGAGCAGTCCCATTAAAGGATAATGGATTGTATACAACAATTGCTACGTATAAAGGCAGAAAAATAACGGCTATGGAGGGAGTTAAAACTATAGCCCAAAATGCAAAATATATTGTTACAGTTGGAACTTGCTCTTCTTATGGTGGACCCACTGCTGCTAGACCTAATTTATCTGACGCTGTTAGTGTTAAAGAATTTTTAAAAAGAGATGATATTATTGCAATTCCAGGATGTCCAGCAAATCCAGTTTGGATTATGGGGATTTTGGGATATCTTACTTCTTATGGAGCACCAGAACTAGATAGCGATGGAAGACCTACAGCATATTATGGACAGACAATTCATGATAATTGTTTAAGAAGAAGATTCTTTGATGCAGGAATATTTGCAAAGAAGCTTGGGGATGAAGAATGTATGTTTAAGTTAGGATGTCAAGGACCAGTGACTTATGCATATTGTCCAATAAGCAAGTGGAATGGAACTGAAAATTGGCCAGTTAGAGATAATACAAACTGCATAGGATGTGCTGGACCTAAATTTCCAGACGGCAATGAGCCATTTGTTAGATATGGAGGGGTTTAGACATATGACTAAAATAATAATTGATCCTATAACAAGAGTAAGTGGACTGTTAAGTATTGAGGTAGAGATTGAAAATAATAAAATTATTGATGCTAAAAGTAGTGGCAGTCAATTTAGAGGTTTTGAGCAAATATTTCAAGGAAGATCACCTTTAGATATTATATATTTAGCACCAAGAATATGTGGAATTTGTTCTACTCATCATACAATGGCTGCAACTTTAGCTTTAGAAGATGCAATGAAAGTTACGCCAGATTTTAATGGCAAAATTGTACGTGATATTGCTAATGGATTTGAATTACTTCAAAATTATTTAAGGCATATTTATTTATTTGTGTTTCCTGACTATGTAGATATATTACATTTAAATCCATTATATAAGACTGAATCGGCTAAACAGGCTGATTATAGATTATCTAAAGCTGATACAGATAGGATAAATTCTGATTATTTAGAAGCAGTAAAATACAGCAGAGAAGCACATAGAGGAGTAGCTGAATTAGCAGGAAAAGTACCACATTGTCATGGAATATTTGTAGGAGGAACAACTACAAACATTAATATTCAGCAGATAGAGAACATTAAATATAGTATTAATGTAATAAGTAGTTTTGTTGAAGAAAAACTAATACCAGATGTTTATAGAATATCAGAAGTATATAATGATTATTTTAAAATTGGTAAAGGTCATGGAAATCTAATGTGCTATGAATTATACAATGATTATTCACCACCAATAAAGTATTGTGCACCAGGAGTAATTATAAATGGGGTAAAAGAAACATTTGATATTAATAATATTACTGAGAGTGTTGCTAAAACATGGGCAAATGGAACTTCAGAAACAATTATTCCAGGATTAGATGAACCGGCAAAACCTAATGCATATAAAGAGAATGCATATAGTTGGATAAATGCTCCAAGATATAATGGACATGCTATGGAAGTAGGGGCATTAGCAAGAATGACGTTAAATGGAGGATATAGTGGGGGAATATCTACAATGGATAGAATTGCAGCTAAGTCTTTAGAAGCAAAAAGAATTTGTGAAACAATAAAAGTTTTGATAGAAATGCTTAAATTAGGAAAAGCATATCAAAAAGAGTGGGAGATGCCTGAAAAGGCAAAAGGAATTGGTTTAATAGAAGCAGAAAGAGGTGCTTTAGGGCATTGGTTATCAATAGATAAAAAGCTTGTTTCAAATTATACTTTAATACCTCCATCAGCTTGGAATTTATCACCTGAAGATAGTAAAGGAATAAAAGGCACCGCTGAACAAGCTTTAATAGGTACACAAATAAATGATATTAAATATCCAGTTGAAATAGGAAGAATAGTTAGAAGTTTTGATCCATGCTTAAATTGTGCTGCTCATATTGTTAGTGATAGATATGAACCTTTTAACATAAATATAGTATGATAAAAATTTTTGGTGTGGGAAACATACTCCTTTGTGATGATGGGATAGGAGTAAAGATAGTAGAAAAAATAAAAGATGAAATAGAGAAACTCAGTAAAGATATAGAGGTTATAATTGGAGAAACTGATTATATGTATTGTTTGGACTGCATAAACAAAGAAGATATTGTTATTATAGTTGATAGTACGTATTTAGGATTAAAGCCGGGGGTTATTTCTATTTTTGATTTTAAAGAATGTGATAGGTTTATTACAAATAGTAGAGATGAGCATAATGAAAGTTTATTAAAGATTTTAAGAAAAGAATATAGAGAAGTAAATGGGTATTTAATAGGTATAGAGATAGAAAATATAGATTTCTCTTTAGAGTTATCTAAAACTTTAAAAAATGAATTCTTAAATATATCAATTAAAGTATTTAATGAAATAAAAAATATACTTAAAAGGATTTATGGTGAGGATTATGCATGAAGTATCTTTAATGAGTTCGGTAATAGATATGGTTGAAGATAATTGCAAGAAAAATAATATCAATAAGGTGACTAAAATTATTTTAAAAATAGGAGAATTTTATTATATTGAAAAATCGTATCTTATTTTTGCATTTGAAGCATTAAGTAAAAATGGAATTTGTGAGGGTGCAAAATTAGAAATAAATGAAATTAAGGCAAAAGCATATTGTAAAAAATGTCAACAAGAATTTTCAATAAGTTTTACAAATAAAAAATGTCCTAAGTGTAATTGTTTAAGTAGTGAAATAATTTCAGGTTATGAGATGTTACTTTATAGAATAGAAGGGGAATAATCATATAAAAAAGAAGTGGGGAATATGATAAGAAAAAAGATTGTAATTAAAGGAAGAGTACAAGGTGTTGGCTTTAGACCATTCGTTTATAGGATAGCATTAAATAATAATTTAAAAGGATATGTTAAGAATTCTAATAAGGGTGTAGTTATAGAAGTTCAAGGTAATTCTAAAAATGTAGAAAATTTTTTAGAAGAAATCAAGGAAAAACCACCAGATTTAAGCTATATAGATGAAATAAAAATAGAAGATGGAAAATTAGGAAGTTTTAAAGAATTTAAAATTCTAGAAAGTAGTGTAGATAATAAAGAGATTACTTTAATATCTCCAGATATAGCAACATGTAAAGAATGTGAAAAAGAATTGTTAAATATAAACAATTCTAGAAGATATAATTATGCTTTTATAAATTGTACTAATTGTGGACCAAGATTTTCTATTATAGATAATCTTCCTTATGATAGAAAGAATACTTCAATGAGTAGGTTTGAAATGTGTTTTGAATGTACTAAAGAATATAGAAATCCTATAAATAGAAGATTTCATGCAGAACCAACATGCTGCACAAGTTGTGGTCCACAATTAACTCTTTTAAATAATGAAGGACAAGTAATTAAAAATGTTAATGAAATAGAGGAAGTTAAAAAGTATTTAAAAGAGGGGAAAATTATATGTGTAAAGGGGATAGGAGGATTTAATCTTATATGTAATGGTAAGGATGGAGATTCAATAGAAAAGCTTAGAATTAGAAAGAATAGAAAACGTAAGCCGTTAGCTTTGATGATGCGGGATATAGATGTTGTTTATAAATATTGCAATATAAATTCAATAGAAGAAAAGATTTTAATTGGGAATAAAAAACCAATACTACTTTTAGAAAAAAAGAATAATTTACTTCCTTATAATATTTCATTTAATAATAAACGATTAGGAGTAATATTGCCATATAGTCCAATTCATTATTTGTTATTTGATGATGAGATAGATGTTTTAATATTTACCAGTGGGAATTTAAGCGGAACTCCTATTATATATGATAATTTCAAGGCAATGAACAAGCTTAAAAATATCTGTGATTACTTTTTGATTCATGATAGGAATATTAATAACCCAATAGATGATTCTGTAGCAATTGTAACGTTAAATGAGGAAAGGCTTATAAGGTTAGGGAGAGGCTATGCACCATTATCTTATAAATATAACTTAGAAAATAATATTTTATCTTTAGGTTCTCAATTCAAAAATACATTTTCTTTAAGCTGCAGAGAGTATTTTTTTACTAGTCCATATATTGGAGATATGGATAGTATTGAATCTATTAAGTATTTTGAAAAACATTTAAATTTTATACAGAATATCTATAATATTAAACCTAATATAATTGCTTTTGATAATCATCCTAATTATTGGTCAAATGATTTTATTGATGAAAAGCAACATAAAACAAGAAAATTATATAATAATTGCAATATGATAGGGGTATATCATCACCATGCCCATATAGTTAGTTGTATGTTTGAGAATAATGAGAGAAACAAAGTTATTGGTGTTGCTTTTGATGGCGTTGGGTATGGAGAAGATGACCAACTGTGGGGTGGAGAATTTTTAATATGTGATTATAAAAAATTTAGAAGAGTTGGTCACATTGAAAATATTGTATTACCTAGCGGTGATGGGGCAGTAAAAGAACCATGGAAGATTGGGATTTCATTAATATATAAAGCTTTTAGAGAAGAAGTGTGGTACAAAGAAAATAATTTCAATTATGAATATGATAAGAAATTTACAGATAATATTTTTTATGTTATACGTAATTGTTTAAATAGCGATTCAAAAAATAAAATACAGGAAGTTAAAAAAAATTTTAAGGATAAGCCAATTAATTTCATTATTAATATGATTGAAAAAAATATTAATTGTCCTTTAACATCTAGCATTGGAAGGCTATTTGATGGAGTAGCTAGTATTTTAGGATTTACGGGTATTGTAAATTATGAAGGTGAAGCTGCCTTGTATTTACAAAATTTAGCAGAAAACTTTAAAAATTCATTAAATAATAAGATTTTATATAAAGATAAATATAGATATAAAATAATTAAAAAAAATTCAATTTATATAATAAATACTAATAAAATTATATTAGAAATTTTAATGGACATACAAAATAACTTACGCAAAGGTGAAATAGCACTAAAATTTCACAATACTATAATAGATTTTTCACATAAACTTTTACTTAAAATTAGAGAAGAGGAAAAATTAAATACAGTAGCTTTGAGCGGAGGAGTGTTTCAAAATTCAATACTATTAGAAGGATTATATATTAAATTAAAAGATGATAATTTTAATATTTTAACTCATAAAATTATACCTTGTAATGATAGTGGATTATCTATAGGGCAGATTATTATAGCAAATGAATTGGAGAAGGTGTAAATATATGTGTGTAGCAATTCCTGGTAAGGTTTTAGAAATATATAATAAGGATGCATTAATTCAGTTTGGAAAAATAAATAAAGTGATAAACATAGAATTGATAGAGGATTTAAAAAAGGGAGAATATGTATTAGTACATGCAGGATGTGCAATAGAAAAAAAGAATGAAGAAGAGGCTTTAGAGATATTAGAAATATTTAAAACATTAATAATGTGATATTTTGCTTAGGTAAGATTTTGTAGTAACATAATATAATTTAATGGCTATGTTTTAAGTGAATGTTGATATTGTAGTATAAAGCTCATGGACAGGGGAATTTGCTTTAAGAACTCTAAAATAAAGCTTAGTCCAATTAATGCATGCTCCCAATCAAAGATTGATGACAAGCAATTAATTGTACAAATTTTCATTAAGAGTTCTAAAAAGTAAATTCCAATGCCAGTTCGCCCTTATACTAGAATATCAACACTATTTTAAAACATAGCGAATTTAATAAAGGGAAAATGATATGTATATTAATAATTTAAAGAAATCAGAAGAAATAGAAATAGCTCTTAAGTTGATAAAGAAAATAAAAGAAAAAGCAACGAAAATAGAAGAAATAAGAATAATGGAAGTATGTGGTACCCATACAAAAAGTATTTATGATAATGGAATAGATAAATTATTACCTAAAAATGTGAAAATGATAGCGGGTCCTGGATGCCCTGTATGTGTAACACCACAAAATTACATTGATAGTGCTATAGAATTAAGCAAGAAAGAAAATATAATAATAACTTCATTTGGAGATATGATCAAAATTCCAGGGACAAAAAGTTCCCTAAGAGAAGAAAAGGCAAGAGGGAGGGATATAAGAATTATTTATTCACCTTTAGATGCTTTAAAAATAGCACAAGGAAATAAAACTAAAGAAGTAGTATTTTTAGCAGTAGGATTTGAAACAACAGCACCTTTAATAGCATTGGCTTTAAAGGAAGCAAAAAGTAATAATATTAATAATTTTTCTATTTTACATTCCTTAAAAACTATGCCAAATGCAATGGAAACATTAATTTTAGATGAGACGATAAAGATTGATGGATTTATATGTCCAGGTCATGTAGCAACAATAATAGGAAGTAAAGTTTTTGAGGAATTATCTAAGAAATATAAATTACCAATGTTAGTGTGTGGTTTTAAAGCTATAGATATATTATGTGGAATACTTTCTATAATAATAATGAAGGAAAAAGGTGAATATAACTTTATAAATTTTTATAAAACCTTTGTTAAAGAATTTGGAAATAAAAAAAGTAAATCATTATTAGAAGACGTTTTTATAAATGGGGATAGTATTTGGAGAGGGCTAGGAAATATTAAAAATACAGGTTATAAATTAAAAGAAGAGTATATTTTTTTTGATGCGAATATAAGATTTGCATTAAAAGATAAGAATATTATATCAAATAAAAATTGTATATGTGGAGAAATTTTAAAAGGGATTAAAATACCAAAAGATTGCACATTGTTTGGAAAAGTGTGTACTCCAAGCAATCCCATAGGACCTTGCATGGTATCTAGTGAGGGTACTTGTGGGATAGTATATGAAAATTTATAATGTGGCGTAGCCACTTTGTTTTTTAGGAGGTAAAGATGGGTATTATAACTTTAGCACATGGTAGTGGAGGAGAAGAAACAAATAAACTAATAGAAAATATATTTATAAAATACTTTAATACTGAGGAATTAAAAAAGCAAAATGATTCAGCGATATTAAATGAACTTAATGGTAAAATTGCAGTAACAACAGATAGCTTTGTAGTGGATCCAATATTTTTTAAAGGTGGAGATATAGGAAAGTTAAGTATTTGTGGTACTGTAAATGATTTGGCAGTAAGTGGATCAACTCCATTATATATTACAGCAGGATTTATTATTGAAGAAGGTTTTGAGATAGAGAATTTAGAAAAGGTAGTAAAATCAATGACTATTACTGCAAAAGAAGCAAAAGTTAAAATAGTGGCTGGGGATACAAAGGTTGTAGAAAAAGGACGAGGACATAAAATATATATAAATACTACTGGAATTGGAGTGATAGAAAGTTATGGATATATATTAAAAGGTAGTAATGTAGAAGTGGGAGATAAAATAATTTTAAGTGGAACCATAGGAGAACATGGTATGTGTATAATTAACGAAAGGGAAAAATTGTCGGTAGAATCTAACATTATGAGTGATTGCGCTGCTTTGAATATTTTAACTAAAGAAATTATTAAATGTACCAAGGAAATTAGAATTATGAGAGATCCAACAAGGGGTGGGTTAGCTAATACCCTAAATGAATTAGTAAATATAAGTGGAAAAAGTATGAAAATTTATAAAAGAGATATACCTATAACTGAAGAAGTTAGGAGTTTTTGTGATCTTCTAGGTTTTGATCCTTTATATGTTGCTAATGAAGGAAAGTTGATTTGTATAGTTAGTAAAAATGAAGCAGAAAAAGTATTAAGAGTGATGAAGTCAAATGTACTTGGGAAAGATTCAGCTATAATTGGTGAGGTTATAGAAGATGATAGAAAATATCTTTACATTGAAACAGATTTAGGTTCAACCAAAATATTAAAAATGGCACAAGGAGAGTTATTACCAAGAATATGTTAAGTTCAATTACTCTATCCACTTTGATTATGCATATATCAACACTTTGCTAAAACATAGCCTAAAATAAAGTTAAAAAGACTACAGCCCCTTAGTTAGATGCTGAAGTCTTTTTTGTAATTTTCTACTTTTTTTGTTAAAGGTAATTTAAACTTATTTTAATTACATATCATGTTTGTCAATTGTTCCTATAATGTGTTTTATTGTTTTTGAAGATTCAATAATTTTTTTCTTATCTTCAGATGTTAGTATATCGAAATATGTATATAACTTGTCTGTCATATGATCTTTAATAATTTTAATGGTTCTTGTACCAGATTCCGTATTATTAAGCAAAATTTCTTTACGATTTTCAGGATTAACAACTCTGTTTACGTGTCCTTTATTAACCAAGTTGTTTACGATACCAGTAGCTTGTTGCTTGGTAATCATAAGTTCCTTAGCTAAATTAGTCATATTAATAGAATTAAATTTATCTAAGATACATAATGTTTGCATTTGTAATCTACTGATATTAATCACTGGGTTTGTTTCGATGGGTCTAATTATCATTTTTTTCATAAAAACAGATAGATCCATTAATTCATTTAAAATTTCTAAAGTATCTTCATTTTTCAAGAAAATCACCTAACATTTCATTCAGATTTTACATATTTGTATTTATATTAAGTTTATATTCTAATTACAAAAAGGTCAACAAATATTTACAGTAAATACTTATTGACATAGATGGAATTTCATTGTAAGATAATTTTCATAGTAAATAAATGTTGACAATTTTAAAATAATAATCAGTTAGTAATGTCTGTTAATTATCAAGTGATTTTAGAAATTGGATAAGTATTATAAAGTTTTTTAACTTAAAAATTATCTAATATCAACATAAGAAGAGAGGAATAAAAGGATATGCTTAAATTATTAAAACATTTAAAGAAATCAGTTTGGCTTATTTTAGCTATATTAGTTTTATTGGTAGGGCAAGCAGTTTGTGATTTGACTTTACCTAAATATACTTCTGATATTGTTAATGTAGGTATTCAACATGGAGGAGTAGATAAGATAACTCCAGATGTAATTAGAGAAAGTGAAATGGAGAGACTTTCTTTGTTTATGGAAGACAAAGATTATAAAGAAGTACTAGAAAATTATGACTTGGTTAACAAGGGATCTACTTCCGATGAAGAATATCCTTTATTAGAAGAAGAAAATCTTTATGTATTAAAAAATATTGATAAAGATAAAATTGAAGAATTAAATTCAATACTTGGAAAACCGATGGTTATGGTTTCTAATTTTGAAAGTGACTCAGATAAAGTTAAGGCTATGGAAAACCAAATGATTAGTTCATTCCCCCCTGGAGTATTAAAGGAAGATGCAAATATCTTTGATATATTTAAAGTTATGCCAAAAGAACAATTTAAAGAAATAACATCAAGCATGAATGAAATGTTTAGTAAGTTAGATGATAGTAGCATTGATCAAATGGCAGTTTCTTTTGTGAAAAATGAATATACTAAAATTGGTGTTAATATGGATAAATACCAAACTAATTATATATTCTCATCTGGAGCAAAAATGCTTGGATTTGCATTAGTTAGCATGATGGCAACAATACTTGTAACATTGATAGCTTCAAGAGTTGCAGCTGCATTTAGCAGAGATTTAAGAAGCAGTGTATTTAAGAAAGTTGTTGGATTTACAAATAAAGAATTTGATGATTTTTCAACAGCATCATTAATTACACGTTGTACTAATGATATTCAACAAATTCAAATACTTACAGTAATGGTACTTAGATTTGTATTATATGCCCCAATTCTTGGGATAGGTGGATTTATAAAAGTTTTAAACACCAATAGTACAATGTCTTGGGTCATTGGTGTAGCAATACTGTCTATATTAAGTCTTGTAAGTGTGTTATTTGCAATAGCTATGCCTAAATTTAAAAAATTACAAAAATTAGTTGATAAAATAAACTTAGTTGCTAGAGAAATCTTAACAGGAATTCCTGTAATACGTGCATTTAGTACAGAAAAACATGAAGAAGAACGTTTTGATAAAGCAAATAAGGAGTTAACAGACGTTAATTTATTTGTTAATAAGATAATGGCTTGTATGATGCCTGCAATGATGTTTATCATGAATGGAATCACAGTTTTAATTGTATGGGTTGGTGCTAGTAAAATAGAAAATTTAACAATGCAAGTTGGAGACTTAATGGCATTTATTCAATATACAATGCAAATTATAATGGCATTTTTAATGCTTTCAATGATATCAATTATGATTTCACGTGCTGCAGTATCAGCAAAGCGTATTGCAGAAGTTTTAGATACAGAAGGACTTATAAAAGATCCTGTATCGGCTAAATCATTTGAGTATAATAAAAAAGGTTATGTAGAATTTAAGAATGTTAACTTTAGATATCCAAATGCAGAAGAAGATGTTTTAAGTAATATTAATTTTACTGCAAAACCAGGACAAACTACAGCAATTATAGGAAGCACAGGTAGCGGTAAAACAACATTGGTTAATTTAATACCTCGTTTTTTTGATACAACTGAAGGAGAGATCATAGTTGATGGCATAGATGTACGAAATGTTACACAACATGATTTAAGAGATAAAATTGGATATGTTCCTCAAAAAGGAATGCTATTCTCAGGAACAATAGAATCAAATATTAAATATGGTGCTGAAAATGCTCCAAAAGAAGTAATGATAAATGCAGCTAGAGTTGCACAAGCTACTGAATTTATTGAAGCAAAGGATGACACATATAATAGTCCAATTTCTCAAGGTGGAAACAATGTATCAGGAGGACAAAAACAAAGATTATCAATAGCAAGGGCAATTGCAAAGCAACCAGAAATATATATATTTGATGATAGTTTTTCTGCTCTTGATTATAAGACAGATATAGTTCTTAGAAAGGCATTAAATGAACAAATAAAAGATGGTACTATTTTAATTGTAGCTCAAAGAATTAGTACAGTATTAAATGCTGATCAAATTATTGTTTTAGATGAAGGAAAAATAGTAGGAAAAGGAACTCATAAAGAATTATTAAAATCCTGTGAGGTTTATAAGCAAATTGCTTTATCACAACTTTCAAAGGAGGAACTTGAAAATGAGTAAGAGTACGCAAAGAAAAGGTCCAATGGGCGGTAAAATGGTTGCAGGAGAAAAAGCCAAGAATTTTAAAGGTACTATGAGTAAATTGATGAAGTACTTAAGTGAATATAAAATTCCTATAATTTTTGTATTTGTTTTTGCAATTGGTAGTACAATATTTTCTATAGTAGGACCTAAAATTTTAGGTAATGCAACTACAGAATTGTTTGAAGGATTAATGAGAAAAGTATCTGGAGGATCAGGTATTGACTTTGATAAAATTGCAAAAATACTTGGAGCATTAATTTGTTTATATGTTATTAGTGCAATATTCTCTTTTATACAAGGAATATTAATGACAAATGTTTCTCAAAAGTTGACATATACATTAAGAAAAGAATTATCAGAAAAAATACATCGTATGCCAATGAAATTTTTTGATAGCAGAACACATGGTGAAGTATTATCAATTTTCACCAATGATATAGATACACTATCTCAAAGCTTAAATCAAAGTGCTACTCAACTTATAACATCAATTACAACAGTTATAGGTATTATGATAATGATGTTTAGCATTGACTGGATAATGACTTTAGTAGTTTTGTGTATCTTACCAATTTCTATGGCCATCATAGGATTTGTTGTTAAGAAATCTCAAAAACATTTTAAGGCACAACAGAAGTATTTAGGTCATGTAAATGGTCAAGTTGAAGAAGTCTTTAGCGGCCAAAATATAGTTAGAGTGTTTAATAAAGAACAAAAGGTAATTGATGAATTTGAAGAATCTAATGATGTATTATATAAGTCAGCATGGAAATCTCAATTTTTATCAGGACTTATGATGCCAATAATGACTTTTGTAGGTAATCTTGGCTATGTAGCAGTTTCAATTTTAGGTGGATATTTTGTAATCAATGGTAGAATTACAGTTGGTAATATTCAATCATTTATTCAATATAGTAGGAACTTTACTCAACCAATTGGTCAAATCGCTCAGGTTTCAAATTTACTACAATCAACAGCAGCTGCGGCTGAAAGAGTTTTTGAATTTTTAGATGAGGAAGAAGAAGATCAATTTGCTAAAAATCCTGTATCCATTAATGATGTTCATGGTAATGTAGAGTTTAAAAATGTACAATTTGGATACAATAAAGACAAAATTATAGTAAATGATTTTAGTGCTAAAATTAAAAAGGGACAAAAGATTGCAATTGTAGGACCAACAGGAGCTGGTAAATCAACAATAATTAAACTTTTAATGCGTTTCTATGATGTAAATAAAGGGGAAATTTTAATTGATGATAATGATTTAAGAGACTTTAATCGTAGTGAACTTCGTGAGGCATTTGGTATGGTATTACAAGATACCTGGTTATATAACGGAAGCATAATGGAAAATATCAGATATGGTAAATTAGATGCAACTGATGAAGAAGTGATTGAAGCAGCCAAAGCGGCTCATGTTCACAACTTTGTAAAAACTTTACCAGATGGATATTACATGGAATTAAATGAAGAAGCAAGTAATGTTTCAGCGGGACAGAAACAATTATTAACAATAGCAAGAGCTATATTAGCTGATCCAAAGATTCTTATTCTTGATGAAGCAACAAGTTCGGTTGATACAAGAACAGAATTACTTATTCAAAAGGCAATGGATAATTTAATGAAGGGAAGAACTAGTTTTGTTATAGCTCATAGATTATCAACTATAAAAGATGCTGATCTAATTCTTGTAATGAAGGATGGAGATATTATAGAACAAGGAAATCATGAAAATCTGTTAACTAATAATGGATTTTATGCGAACCTTTATAATTCACAGTTTGAAAAGGCAAAAGCAATGTAAAAATCTTATAAATGGATTAAAATTTAAAAAATATAATTTAAAACAAATGATAATGTAGAGAAATACTTAAATATATAGTATAAAAAGTGCCTAAATATTAATTATTTTAATATTTAGGCTTATTTTTATATTGAAAAATATCGAATATATAAATGTAGTACATATTTAATTAGTAAGTTTAGTATATCATTATACTTTAAAACAAATACGTTAATAATGAAAAATTATGAAAAATAACCAAAAAGTGATATAATATTGAAATTGGTGTAAATGATATCATACAATAAAACTAACATTAGAAAAAAATACAATCTAATAAGTAATAATTAATACTTAAATAGAAAATTTATGTATTAGTAATAATAATAATTACATAAAATAATTAGGAGTGATTTTTATGATAAATAAAATAGCAGATAATGAATTAATGCAGGCATTTTACACATTAATGCCTTGTTTTAAATATTATTTTGAAGATGAATTAATTTTTACAATATCTAATACGGAAAGATTTTTATTAGTTAAAGACAGTACAAACTTAAAAATGCAATCTAAAACAGGCGATATAATTCCAGAAGGATGTGCAGCTGATGTTTGTCTAAAAGCTAAAAAACAAGTATCTATTATGGTACCAGAAAGTGTATTTGGAGTAACACTAAAGACAATAGCAATTCCAGTTTTTGAAGATAATAAAATAGCAGGAACAATAGTAATTGGTATGAGTGTTGAGAGAAAAGAAAAAATATCTAATATGTCAAATACTTTATCAGATTCATTAGCACAAATAGGAAGTAATTTATTGGATATGTCTTCTGGACTTCAAAAAATATCTGCAACTAATTCAGATATAGAGAAGTTTATAGAAATTACCAATGATAATTATAAAAAAACAGATGATGTTTTAAAGTTTATAGAAAGTATAGCTAAACAAACTAACATGCTTGGCTTAAATGCGGCTATAGAATCAGCTAGGGCAGGGGAATATGGAAAAGGATTTAGTGTAGTATCTAATGAAATTAGAAAATTATCTCAATCAAGTAGCGAATCTATAAATGAGATTAACGAAATATTGAGTAATATACAAAGTTCAATAAATGAAATATATAATAGATTTAATGCTTCAAATTTATTATTAGACGGACAAGCATCGGGAATTGAAGAGCTTACAGCTGCAGTTCAAGAACTTAATTCTACTGCAACACTTCTAAAAGAATTTGCATCAGAAATATAAAATGGAGGGGTCAAAATGAAAATAACTACTTTAATAGAAAATACACAAGATAAGGATGAAAAGTTAAAGAATGAACATGGACTTTCTATGTTTATTGAAGGAAGTGGTTGCAATGTTTTGTTTGATACAGGAAAGACAGGAGATTTTATTGAAAATGCAGTAAACTTAAATATTGATCTCAAAAAGACAGACATTATGGTTTTAAGTCATGCTCACTATGACCATTGTGGAGGAGTAAAAAAATTATTAGAAACTTATAATATAAAACCTAAACTTATAGTAAGCAAGCATTTTTTTGAAAGAACAGATAAATATCATTATTCAGATGGAAGTCTTAAATCAGATTTTTCAAAAGAACCAGGATATGCTTATATAGGAACAGACTTTGATAAAAATTATATAGAGAGTAAAGGTGTTTCTGTAGAAAGTTTAGAAAAAGATATTTTAGAAATATGCGATAATATTTTTGTATTCTCTAATTTTAATAAGTACTATGAATTCGAAAAAGTAAACCCTAATATGCAACGTAAAGTTAATGATGAATATATAGTTGATACATTTGATGAAGAAATCGCTTTAGGAATAAAAACTAAAAAAGGTTTAGTTATATTACTTGGATGTGCACATCCAGGATTTTTAAATATGGTAAAAACCATAGAAGAAAGAACTAATGAAAAGATAGTAGGAATAATAGGTGGTACACATCTTATAGAAGCGGATGATGATAGAATAAAAAAATCAGTGGATTATTTAAAGAAATCAGGTGTTGAATTATTAGGATTATCTCATTGTACTGGTGAAAAAGCAGTAGAAATATTTAATGAGGAATGTAAAACTTCATTTACTAATAGAACAGGTACAATAGTAGAATTAGATTAATTTTTAGGATATAAATTACTTAATAAATTTAAGGAGCTGTCTCAGAATGATTTTTTAAATCATTAGCTGATGACGGTTCCTTTTCATTTATAAATTAATTAAAAGATAGCTACAATAATTAAAAAATATATATTAAATAGTAACCGCTTAAATATGAATTTCATATTATGTAGTATGTGTTAATTCTTAAGTTAAAATATATAATTTTAAAATTTTAATAGATTAAAATCCTTAAATAAAAATATAGATATTAGATAATTCTATTTTTAACCAAGGAGGATTAAATATGACACAATGGAAATGGTGTGTAGAAGGTCAAGATGGAAAGGTTATAAAAGGCTGGTATGAAGAAAATGGGAAATGGTATTATTTAAATGATGAGGGAATAATGCAGACTGGGTGGGTAAAAGACAAAGATGGATTATGGTATTATATGGATTCCAATGGAATAATGCAAACTGGATGGATTAAGCTAAAGGAAATTTGGTATTATCTTGAGGAATCTAGTAATGGCTATAAAGGAAAATGTTATATTGATTGTACTGCAAGTATTAATGGGAAACAGTATACTTTTGATAAAGATGGTAGTATGTTAGAAAATACTTTAGTATCTGATGCTTGTATTGATTTTATAAAATCTTGGGAGGGTTTTTTTTCAAAACCATATTATGATATGGTTGGAGTCTTAACATTAGGTTATGGAATGACTGGAGATGAAATAAAGGGGTTATCTAGTATAACTGAAAGTAAAGCAAGTGAAATGTTAAAAAATTTAATTAACAATAAATATGCTAAAATAATAAAAAAAGATTTAGATGATAAAAATATAAGTTTAAAACAAAATGAACTAGATGCATTAGTAAGCTTTGCATATAATTGTGGGGTAGTAGGATTGCTAGGTTCTACACTATATAAAAATATAATTGCAGGAATAAGAGATAAAGATATAATTACTTCTAATTTTCAAGCTTGGAGTAATGGTGGAGGAAAAAGAATAGAAGGGCTTTATAGAAGAAGAACTAAAGAGGCTGCCATGTTCTTAAGTGCAGATTATAGAGGTAATATATAATAAATATGTACACTAAAGACTAGAAATTAAATTTAAGGGTAATTATAATTTTATGGGTTATATTAAACCTTAAATACTATAATTACTCTTTTGAGTAAATTATTAATTTTAAGAGAATTTATAAAAAATTATTTACTTTTAAAAAATTTAAGCTATAATAAGATAAAGAATAAAATATAAGAATAGATAATTATTTTTATATACAATTTCATATTGTTAAAAATTTTGACAAGAACTTTTAATTTAGTCCAGAGAGGCTAAAAAGGGGAGATAATAGTATTTTCCTCTTATTTATTTAAGGAGGTATTTTTTTTATGTCAGAAATTATAAGTATTACAAAAGAGCAATTCGGAGAAATTTCGTGGAAAAAAACAGGGGGCAAGTTAGTATTAGCATTACAACACTTAATTGCAATGTTTGGAGCAACTGTTTTAGTTCCTATTTTAACCGGTCTTGATATTTCGGTAGCATTATTTTGTGCAGGTATTGGAACATTAGTATTTCATATTTGTACAAAAATGAAAGTTCCAGTCTTTTTAGGCTCATCATTTGCATTCATTCCAGTAATATGCGCTGTTGGACAAACATATGGCGATTTAAGATATGCACAAGGTGGAATAATGATAGCAGGTCTAATCTATGTCTTAATGTCTTTTATTATCAAAAAAATTGGTACTGATAAAATAAAATATGTATTACCAGCACAAGTTGTTGGACCTATGATTATGGTAATAGGATTAAATTTAATTCCAACAGCTATAAATATGGCTAAAGACAATTTAATCATTGGAGTTATAACATTAGGAGTAACTTTATCAGTAAAATATTTAGGAAAAGGATTTATATCTCAAATATCAATATTATGTGGGGTTATTGTAGGATATATAGTATCTTATTTTATAGGGTATGTTAATGTTCAAGCAATTTCAGAAGCGAGCATTATAGTTATTCCACATTTTACATTACCTAAATTTGATTTAGGAGCGATAATGATTATTGTACCAGTAGTACTAGCTACTTTTATGGAACATATTGGTGACATAACAACAAATGGTCAAGTTGTTGGAAAAAATTTCATAGAAGAGCCAGGATTAAATAGGACGTTACTAGGAGATGGACTAGCTACTATGATAGCAGCATCATTTGGGGGGCCAGCTAATACTACATATGGAGAGAATACTGGAGTTTTAGCAATTACTAAAAATTATGATCCATCAATATTAAGATTAGCAGCTATATTTGCAATAATGCTAAGCTTTATAGGTAAGTTTGGATCTGCAATAAGCACAATTCCACAAGCTGTTATGGGTGGAATAAGTATAATGTTATTTTCTATGATTTCATTAGTTGGATTTAATACTATAAAATATCAAAAAGTGAAAATAGATTGGAGAAATTTACTTGTAATTATTACAATACTAGTAATAGGACTTTTAGGAACTTTCATAGAGAAAAAATTTGGAATTTTAGTAGGAATAAGAATAAATGATACAGTATCTATATCAGGATTAAGCTTTGCAGCAATTGTTGGAGTAGCATTAAACTTAATATTAAACAGAGTGAATTTCAAAAAATAAAATAATAAATAAAGGCTCTGTTTTAGCGGAGTATTGATATATGTATAAGCAAAGTGGGCGGAGTATAAGTATAAGACTATATCATTTCTGTAAGTATTTAGTTATAGAAATGATATAGTCTTTTTTATTTTTATATTAGTTTTTTCATATGCTTTAAAAAAGACATATATATATAAATCAAATAAAATATTAAAATGATTATAAAATTAATTAAAAAATTAAGAGAGATAGCTTTTAACTATTAAGAAATGTTGAATACACTCGAAATATTAAATATAAATTATAAGGTTAGATTGATTACAATTTAAAGTATAAAAAGTTCTATTAAATATTAATAAATCCTATATTATATGATAAAAGGGGTGGAATAACATATGAAAGATATAAAAATTTTAATAGTTGATGATTCACCATTTCAAATAGCATTGCTTAGAGATGCATTAACAGAAAATGGGTTTAATGTTGTTGGAGAAGCTCAATCGCTAGAGGAAGCTATTGAAGAGACTAAGAAATTAAAACCTGATTTAATAACAATGGATATGACTATTCCAGGTACTGATGGTTTTGAATGCACAAGAGAAATACACAAAATTGATGATAGTATTAAAGTTATTATTGTTAGTGCAATGATGGATGATGAACTTATAAAAAAAGCTAAGAAAACAAAAATATCAGGTTATATTCAAAAACCAGTTGATTCAGAAGAATTAACGTTGTTAATAAATAGAGTTATGGGGGATGAAGAACTTCATTCAGAATTAGAACTTTTATATCCAAATGTATTTAAAGAATCTATAATAAATTTATTTAGCAAATTAACAAAAACAGATGCTGAAGTTATTGATGATTATAATACTGATAAAGAGATACACAGCGAAGGCATTGTGGCAGTTATGGGGATTATAGGAAAATACTCAGGAAGAATGATTATAGATATGTCATTTGAAACAGCTCAAAATATTGTAACAACATTATTAAAGAGAGAAGCTAAAGATACGAAAGAATTACTTAATGTGGTAGCGGAAATTGCCAATATGTTTGCAGGAAATGCATGCTCAATGATAAATAAAAAGAATAAAGTATTTGGATTAAGAGTAGCACCACCAACTACATTTCACGGTGAATCAATAAATATATCAAAAGCAGAAATAGATAACAATTATTCTGCAAAGATTAAAACTAAATTTGGAGATTTATCAATAAACATAGGATTCAAAAGAGGTGAAAGTGAATGGATGTCAATAATATAAATCCTATAGTAGATGCATTTACAAACGTAATGCCTCAATTAGGTTTAAGTGATATTAAAAAAAATGGAGTAAGTGAAAAAGGCAGATTTATAGAAAGCCCAGGAGTTATAATTATAATAGGACTTATTGGAGATATTAAAGGAAATATTATATATACTATGAATGAAGAAGATGCAAAAAAAATTGCATCAGCCATGATGATGGGAATGCCAGTAGATGAATTTAATGAATTAGCACAAAGTGCTATTTCTGAACTTGTTAATATGCTTACAGCGAATGCTTCAACTAATTTTTCAAATAATAATGTAAATGTAGATATATCTACACCAACTCTTATACATGGAAAATTTACTGCAAATTCTAGTTCGGATAAAGTAGTATGCATATCTATGGAGATTAATGGAGCTGTTATAGATGTTAATATTTCTTTAATAAAGAATACAATTTAATTTTTAGGCTCTGTTTTAGTAGAGTATTGATATATGCATAAGCAAAGTGAGCGGAGTAATTGAACTTAGGAATGCTAANNTATAGTCCCATTTTAGCTTGTTTCCAATATAAAATTGGGACAAGCAGTAAATGTGACAATATTCATTGAGAATTCTCAAAGTCCAATTACAATGCCACTTTACCTATTGCATATATCAACACACATTTAAAACAGAGCCAATTTTTATTATAAAAGCAATATAAATAATAGATTGTTTTAAGCAGAGTGTTGGTATATGCTACTTTTTATATACAAACACACATTTAAAATATAGATTAAAATGAAAATTAATTATTATTTGCAAATAGTTCATTTGCTTTTTGAGCTATACGAGTTCCAAATATCTTAAACATTTCTTTGCTTTCTTCAAAATTTTCTTTTAATGCAACAGCACCTAAATGTATATAAGGTTGTCCTAAAGAAGAACCCCCAGAGTAAACTAGCATACCTTTAACCATGATATGATTAATTATAGTTAAGATAGCTGTATCAGCACCACCTTGTGCAAAGTTAGCAGTTGCAAAGACTGCTCCGATTTTACCACTAAGATTGCAATTTGAAGATTCATCAAACCATTTTTTTAGTTGCCAACACATATTGGCGTGATAGGTTGGTGTTCCAAAGATTACAGCATTGCTTTTATCAACAAAATTATAGTCAATATTATCAAGATCAAAAATTCCTACTTCAATGTTTTTTTCTAGCTTCATGCTAGAAGCAATAACATCTGCCATCTCTTTTGTTTTTCCAGTTTTACTAAAATAAATTATAGATATTTTCATAAATTGCAACTAGAAAGTGTAATTATATAAACTTTCTAGTAAGTCACATCCTTTCTAAGTAGTATATATATAGATTATTTATAAATTTATATTTTTATAATATGAGGATATTATAGCATATTTAAGAAAAAAAGGAGTTGATTTAAGGGGGATGAGAGAGGAATATTAATTATAATTAGAGCAAAATCCAATGTATAAGTTTTAAATTTATGTGTATTATTTAAATAAAAATAAATTTGAATTTAATAGAATAATTTTATGAACATTTATTAAAGTTACTGCATAAAAAGATAATACATAGATAAATGTTTATTAATATGCAAATGGTAGATACTAAATATAATATTATCATTGACTTCACATAGATGGTGGTCTATATTATATATAGATGAATATCTATATAAGGGAGTGAGTTTATTGAACTATGAGAATAATTTCAAAATTATTAAAGCACTTTCTGATCCAAATAGATTAGAAATTATTGATATATTATCTTGTGGAGAAAGATGTGCATGTGATATATTGAAAAATTTTGAATTTACTCAACCAACATTATCTCATCATATGAAGGTATTAATTGATTGCGAAATAGTAAATGTTAGAAAAGAAAGATCTTGGAATTACTACTGTTTGAATATCAATATATGTAATAATCTAATTTTATTCTTGATGAACATCATTGCAAATACAGAGGACTGTATTTGCAATGATAAAACAAAATATGAATGCAAATAAAGGAGTGAATTAATATGAAAAAAATGATTATTTTTGATCCAGCTATGTGTTGCTCAACTGGTGTATGTGGTCCATCTGTTAATCCAGAATTATTAAGAGTTGCAACAGTATTAAACACTTTAAAAAATAAAGGGATAATAGTTGAAAGATACAATCTTACAAGTAATCCTCAAATATTTGTAACTAATACAATTATAAACCAGATACTAATGACAAAGGGCTTAGAGGCTCTTCCTATTATTATGGTAAATGGTAAGATTGTTAAAATGGGCAGTTATCCTAGTAATAAAGAATTTTGTCAATTATTAAATATACCAGAGGATTATTTAAAAGCAAATATAAAGAGACCTACTAAATGTAACTGTAAAGGTGGATGTTGTTAATTATAGATAAAAATAATGATTTTATGTATCATATATTACAATATATAAAGAAAGGAAGATAAAAATGTTTAAATTATTTGATTTAGAAAAATTAGATTTAACAAAATATTTGTTTTTTACAGGTAAAGGTGGAGTAGGAAAGACTTCAACTGCTTGTGCAGTAGCAGTTAATTTAGCGGATTTAGGAAAGAAAATAATGCTTGTTAGTACAGATCCAGCTTCAAATCTTCAGGATGTATTTGATACAGAATTAAATAACAAGGGAGTTAAAATAAAAGATGTTCCTAATTTAAAAGTTGCAAATTTTAGTCCGGAAGATGCTGCTGCTGAATATAGAGAAAGTGTTATAGCTCCTTATAGAGGAAAGTTACCAGAAGCTGTTTTAAATAATATGGAAGAACAACTTTCAGGTTCATGTACAGTTGAAATTGCAGCTTTTAATGAATTTTCATTAATGATAACAGATAAAAGTGTAAGTAATGAATATGATCACATTATTTTTGATACAGCTCCAACAGGGCATACATTAAGAATGCTTCAATTACCTTCAGCGTGGAGTAATTTTATTAGCGAAAGTACTCATGGGGCATCATGTCTTGGTCAACTTGCAGGATTAGAAGATAAAAAAGAGATGTATAAAAAAGCAGTTAAGACTTTAGCTGATAAAGAAAAAACTACACTTATACTTGTTTCAAGACCAGAGATAACCCCTTTAAAAGAAGCAGAAAGAGCATCGAAGGAACTTCAAGATATTGGAGTTGAAAATCAAGTTTTAATTGTAAATGGAGTACTTCAACAGTGTGATGATTATTTGTCTAAATCCATTTATGAGAAACAAGAAAATGCATTAAAAGATATTCCAGAAGGATTAAAGAATATTGAAACTTTTGAAATTCCTCTAAGGCCTTATAATATAACAGGATTAGAAAACGTAAGATCATTGTTAAAAGATAATTCTATTGTAATAGACAATGAAATTTTAAATGTAACTGAAATACCAAAACTAAATAGTATAATTGAAGATTTATATAAAAATGATAAAAAAGTAATATTTACAATGGGCAAGGGTGGAGTAGGAAAAACTACTATAGCTGCTGCAATTGCACTTGGATTATCAAAAAAGGGTAAGAAAGTACATTTGACAACAACTGATCCTGCTGGACATTTAAAATTTGTATTAGATGAAAGTTATGGAATTTCATTAAGTAATATTGATGAAAAGGAAGAACTTGAAAAATATAAAGAAGAAGTGTTAGCTAAAGCAAGAGAAAACAATATGAGTGAAGAGGATATAGCTTATGTTGAAGAGGATTTAAGATCACCATGTACTCAAGAAATAGCTGTGTTTAGGGCTTTTGCTGAAATAGTTGAAAGATCAGAAAATGAGGTTGTTGTTATTGATACAGCTCCAACAGGGCATACTTTATTACTATTAGAATCAACTGAAAGTTATAATAGGGAAATTGTTAGATCAGAAGGAGATATTCCAGAATCAGTTATAAAACTTTTACCAAAATTAAAAAATGATAAAGAAACTGAAGTTATAATTGTAACCTTAGCAGAAACAACACCAGTTTATGAAGCTATGAGACTTCAAGAAGATTTAAATAGAGCAGAAATTTATAGTAAATGGTGGGTTATAAATTCAAGTCTTTATGCTACAAATACTAGTAATGACATATTAAAAGCTAAGGCTAGCAATGAGATAAAGTGGATAAATAAAGTAAATAAAATATCAAATGGAAATTTTGCAGTAATTCAGTGGAAAGCAGAAGAAGTAAAGGGAGATAAACTTAAAGAATTATTAGATTAAAGTATTATCCCACTACATTAATGAATGAAATTTTGTGGTGGGATAAATAATATTAATAGAGATGATAAAGCAATAAGTTTGTTTTAAAAGTAAGGAGGAAAAAATGAGAATAATAGTTATAGGAGCAGTAGCAGCAGGAACATCTGCAGCTGCTAAAGCACGTAGAAATGATGATTTTGCTGAAATAGTAATATACGAAAGAGATAAAGATATTTCTTATTCAGGTTGTGGCTTGCCATATTATATTGGTGGAGAAATTAAAGAACTTGATGAACTTACTCCAAGGAATCCTTCATTTTTTAAAAAGAAATACAATATTGATGTTTTTACAGGTTATGAAGTATTAAATATTAATAGTTTAGAAAAAAATATTACTGTTAAGAATCTACATACTAATGAAGTGTTTAAGGATACTTATGATAAATTAGTATTAGCAACAGGTGCACTGCCATTTATGCCTAATATAAAAGGTATAGAAAATAAAAATGTGTTTTTCTTAAGAAATGTACAAAGTGCTAGAAATATTAAGAACTTTATTATTAATAACAAGCCTAAAAATGCAGTAATAGTTGGTACAGGCTTTATTGGATTTGAGATGCTTGAGAATTTACTTGAAGATGGATTAAATGTGACAATTATTGAAAAGGCTAATAAAATAACACCAAATTTAGATGAAGATATGGCACAGTATTTAGAGAATACATTAAAGAAGAAAGATGTAAAAATTATTAAAGATACTGATATTAGTGAAATTTCAGAAAAGCAAGTAATACTTGCAGATAAAACTGTTTTAGATAGTGATATGGTTATTATGGCTACAGGGGTTAGACCTAATGTAGACTTAGCTAGAGAATGCAAAATAGAAATAGGCATTACAGGGGCAATAAAAGTAGATAATAGAATGGAAACAAATATTAAAGATATTTATGCGTGTGGGGATTGTATAGAAACTTTTTCTTTAATAACAGGAAAATCAATATATAGACCACTAGGATCTACTGCAAATAAAACTGGTAGAATTGCAGGTGATGCTTTAACTAAAGGAAATTTAAGATATAAAGGCAACTTAGGCACAGGAATATTTAAATTGTTTGATATGACTATTGCAAATACTGGGTTATCTGAAAAAGAAGCGTTGTCTGAAGGATATGATATAGTTGTATGTCACAATATAAAACCAGATAAACCATCATATTTTCATGGAAAAGAGATGGTTATAAAAGCTATTGCAGATAAGAAAACTGAGAAAATTCTAGGTGTGCAAATAATAGGTTATGAAGGGGTGGATAAGAGAATTGATGTATTTGCAACATTGATTACTTATGGTGCAAAGGTAGATGAATTATTCCATCTTGACTTAGCATATGCACCACCATTTTCTACTACAAAAGATCCAGTTCATTATACAGGAATGATTTTAGATAACGCAATAAACAATAGCAGACCAATTATAACTAGTAATGAACTTAAAAATTTAACTGAAAATACAGAAAAATTTCAAATAATAGATGCAAGAGTAACTAAGCAATATGATGAAGCTCATGTTTATATGGCAGAAAATATGCCTCATAGTAGTTTAAGAGATGATTTAGCTAAGTTAGATAAAGGAATTACTACTGTAACTTATTGCAATAAAGGTGTTACAGGAAATGCAGTACAAAATATTTTAATTAATCATGGCTTTAAAAAAGTATATAATTTATCAGGTGGTCACAAATTTTATAAAGGATCAAAAATAAAGAAAGTAAATAATAAATAGGGGGAAAGATATATGTCAGAAAATAAAGGAAAAGGGTTAGGTGTATTTGAAAAATATTTAACATTATGGGTAGCAGCATGTATTGTTGTTGGAATTGCGGTAGGAAAATTTTTACCTATAATACCAGATACACTAAATAAATTTGAATATTATAACGTATCAATTCCAGTTGCAATATTAATTTGGCTTATGATATATCCAATGATGTTAAAAATAGATTTTACAAGTATAGTTAATGCTAGTAAAAAACCAAAGGGACTTATATTAACTTGTGTAACAAATTGGCTTATAAAACCATTTACAATGTATGCAATTGCATGGTTCTTTTTTTACATTGTATTTAAAAGTTTTATACCAGTAAATCTTGCTAAAGAATATTTAGCAGGAGCAGTATTACTTGGAGCAGCGCCATGTACAGCAATGGTATTTGTATGGAGTCATTTAACAAAAGGTGATGCAGCCTATACTTTAGTTCAAGTTGCAGTTAATGATTTAATAATTTTAATTGCATTTGCACCAATAGTAGCATTTTTACTTGGAGTTGGTAATGTAACTGTACCAATGGGAACATTACTTCTTTCAACAGTACTATTTGTTGTTATTCCGCTAGCTTTAGGATATACAACAAGAACTGTATTAATAAAGAAAAAAGGTGAAGATTATTTTAATAATATATTTTTAAAGAAGTTTGACAATGTAACAATAATAGGATTACTTTTAACACTTATAATATTATTTTCCTTCCAAGGAGATATTATCTTAAACAATCCGTTGCATATTTTATTAATAGCAGTACCACTTACAATTCAGACTTTCTTTATTTTTACTATTGCTTATGTTGGAGCAAAATTACTTAAACTTCCTCATAACATTGCAGCACCAGCAGGAATGATAGGTGCAAGTAATTTCTTTGAACTTTCAGTAGCAGTAGCGATATCATTATTTGGTTTACAAAGTGGAGCAGCTCTTGCAACTGTAGTTGGAGTACTTGTTGAAGTTCCAGTAATGCTTGCTCTTGTTAAAATAGCTAATAATACTAAGGGGTGGTTTAAAAATAATTAGATAGTATAAAATTTTTAGAATAATTAATAAACTTAAATGTATTTTACTGAAAGATAATAGTATGAATTTATTAGGGATTGTAATTAATAAAAGAATAATAACAAGGAAAATATGAAATACTAATATTAAAAATATTTTATAAATAATAAAAGGAGGTTTTAAAGATGGAATGGGAATATAATGTTATAAGTATTACAGATTTTAAAAGTTTAGAGGATCCAGAAAAATTAAAGCAAGAACTTGATAATTATGGATCAAAAGGGTGGGAACTTGTAGGTATTTTACATAAAGAACAAGAAGGGAAAGGATGGATGCCAAAATTATATGATGATGTAATAACTTTTAAAAGAAAAGTACAATAATATTCTGGTTAGATATGGAGTATGCAGTATAGAGTAAATATAAAACGAATATATTACATAACAGAATTAGTATTAATGTAAAAATAATTAAGGCACATTCAAAAAAATAAAAATGTTTTGATATCGCCAATTATTTTGTGATTGGCGATATTTCCTCATAAGTATAGCTATTCTTTAATTGTATAATTTTAGGTAATTAATGTTCTAAATATCTGTATAATGTAGATTTACTAATTCCAGTTTCTTTTTTTATTTCACTTAAACTATATTTTTTACTTTCATACATAACAATAGCACGTTTTACATTCTCATCAGGTTTCTTTGGTCTTCCTGGAGTTACTCCTTTTTGCTTTGCTTCATATAATCCTTTTTTTGTTTTTTCACTTATAACATCACTTTGAAATTTAACAAGATGTTTTATAATTTCAGTAAAAGTATATCCATTCTTATTACTTGTATCAATTTTTTCATTAATAGATTGAAAAAACGCTTCTTTTTTATCTATTATTTCTAATAGTTCAACTAAATGACGAGTTGAATCAGCTAAGCTAAAAAGTTTTGTGACTATTATTTTATCACCTTTATTTAGAGTATTTATTGTATCTTTTAGTTTTGATCTTTTCTTTGGTGAGGAATGATCTTCCTCAATAATAATTTCACAATCTGCTTTTTTTAAGTTATTTAACTGAATCTCACAGTTTGAATCTTCTTCATATGGTCTCATGTATCCAATTAACATATTTATTCTCCTGATATTTAAAGAATTTATTTTATTATATCATAGTTTTAATAAAATAAAATTAGTCTTAAAATAGTTCCTTTTTGGGACGATATATGTTAAAATGATTCTTGCACAAAATAAAAATAAGTTTTTACAAGAGAAAAATTAAATGTGAGGTGTATAAAAATTTGAATAAAAATTTAAAAGCAGAGTGGTTTTCAAACGTTAGAGGTGATATCCTTGCAGGGATTGTTGTATGTATGGCATTAATACCTGAAGCAATAGGGTTTTCTATAGTAGCAGGAGTTGATCCTATGGTTGGAGTGTATGCATCTTTTTGCATTTCTTTAGTTATATCAATTTTTGGTGGTAGAACAGGTATGATATCAGCTGCCGCTGGTGCTATGGCATTAGTATTAGCGAGCTTAGTAAAAAAATACCAGTAGTGGCATTAGGAGCAGTTATGGTTGTTGTATCAATAAGTACTTTTAACTGGGAGTCAATAAAGCGAATAAGGAAAGTACCTAAATCAGATACATTTGTAATGATATCAACAGTTATAACAGTATTATTAACACATAATTTAGCTTATGGAGTTATTATAGGAATAATTTTAAGTTCTATATTCTTTGCAGCTAAGATATCTGAAATTAGTATTAAAAAAATAAATGAAGATAAAAAAACAGTATATTTAGTGCAAGGACAGCTATTTTTTGCATCTACCTTAAAATTTATTAATAGTTTTGATTTTATAGATGATGTAGAAACTGTGGATATAGATCTTTCAAAAGTTAGAATTTGGGATGAATCAGCAGTTGATAGTATAGATAAAGTAGTGATTAAATTCCATAAGAATGGAATTAAGACTAATTTAATGGGAATGAGTACTCAATGTTTAGAATTAATAGATAGAATGTCTGTTCATAATAAAGCAGGAAAATTTGATATGGTTAGTGATCATTAAATTTTATAGATTAAGGATACAAGTGACTTTTCATAGTAAAATTTTATTTAAAAACTTAATAATTTATAATATATTGGGAGTTATTAAATAAATATTTTTATATAATAATTTATTTTGATAACTCCCTTTTTTATTTTTTAAGAGTTTGTATTTATAAATAATATGAGGATAACTTAGGTTATATTTTTGTTTGAAGATTAAGAAATAAAACCTAAAGAATAAAAAAAGTATATTTACATTTTAGAGTGTTAACATTAAAATAGAAATTAAATTATTAAATTATGTGAGGCGAGTTATTAATGAAGATAGATATGAATAAGTATGAAAGTGTATTTAAATCTTTATCTGATATCACAAGATTAAATATAATTAAAAAATTAAGTGAAAAAGATAGCATGTGCGTATGTTCTTTGGTTGAACATTTTGACATACCTCAATCAAAATTGTCATATCATTTAAAAATGTTACTAGATTCTAATCTTATAACTATGGAGAGATGTGGTAAGTGGAATCACTATAGTATTAATAAAGAGGAATTAGAAAAGTATTTATCTAAAGAGGTTATGAATGATATTGTTAAGTAATAAAATTTTGTATAAAATCAAAAAAATATTGGGGGCGTGAAAACACATATCAAAAAAACTTGATATGTTCTAGGCGTTAATGTATAATAATGTTATAGAGCTAGCTAGTAATAAAAAATTTTAGTCAACAAATCAAAAAAAATTGATATATTATAAAGTAGTAGCTATGTTGAAAGGGAGAATTAAAATCAGGTGGTTAAGATGGATAAGCTTATAGGAATATCAGGGAATTTAGTAGAATTAGAATATCCAAAAGGAAAGATACAAAAGAGAGTTATAGTTGGAGATGTATATGTAAAAGCTATATCAGATGCTGGAGGTATTCCAATTATAATACCAATTACAGAAACAAAATATATTTCAGATTTAGCAAGAAAATTAGATGGTCTAGTTTTAACTGGAGGAAGTGATATATCACCTTTTTTATATGGTGAGGAACCTTGTGGTGAAATTGATGAATTATCTCCAGAGCGAGATCAGTTTGAAATAGATTTATTAAAGGAATTTATATCATTAGAAAAACCAGTTTTAGGTATATGCAGAGGTATGCAATTAATTAATATAGCTTTTGGGGGAACTTTATATCAAGATGTGAAATATGTGCCTAATATAAATAATGAGCATTGGCAAAATACAGATCCAATACATCCAATACATTCAATAAATATTAATAATAAATCTTCTTTAAATAAAATATTTGGGGATAATATATATGTAAATTCTTTTCATCATCAGATGATAAGAGAAGTTGCAAGTGGATTTAGATCTATTGCATGGGCATCTGATGGAGTAGTAGAAGCAATTGAAAAAGAGGAAGGCTCATATGTTTTAGGAGTACAGTGGCATCCGGAAGAAATGAGAGGAAATAAATTTAATATGAGTAATTTATTTAAAGATTTTATAAAAAATGCTTAGAAAAGAAGAGCGAGGTAAAATGAAAAAAATTGATTTAACTGAAGGAAAAGTAGCAAAAGTAATATTAACATTAGCAATCCCTATAATGGGAAGTTCATTGTTGCAGTTTGCATATAACTTAATAGATATGATATGGGTTGGTGGACTTGGAAGTAATGCAGTAGCAAGTATAGGATCTTCAAGTTTTTTTATAGGATTAGGATATTCTATAAATGCTCTAGTGGTAATTGGAGCAGGAATAAAAGTATCACATGCAATTGGAGAGAAAAATGATAAGGACGTAAAAAGTTATATAAATGCTAGCATTTTAATAAATTTAGCATTAGGGATAATTTATGCTTTATCTTTAATATTTTTAGGCAGACAATTTATTGGGTTTTTACAGCTAAATAATACAGATGTAGAAGTTAATGCATATATGTATTTAGCAATAAGTGCCCCTATGATGTTTTTTACTTTTTTTAATATTTTATATACTAGAATACTAAATAGTTTTGGCAATAATAAAAGTGCATTAAAAATAAGTGCTTTAGGTGTTCTTATAAATATAATACTAGATCCTATTTTTATATATATCTTAGATACAGGAGTCATAGGTGCAGCAATAGCAACACTAATTTCTAATTTTGTTATGTTTGTAATATTTAAGGTTAAGGGTAAAGGCATATTTGAGTTTGATTTTAAAATTGGTATAGAAAAAGATAAAGTAATAGAAATAATAAAGTTAGGATTTCCAATGTCCTTTCAAAGAATATTATTTACTTTAGTAAATATAATTCTTGCAAGAATTATAGCAATATTTGGTTCTGATGCTATTGCAGCTCAGAAAATCGGTCTTCAAATAGAATCTATAACATTTATGGTTATAGGGGGATTGAATGGAGCAATAGCAAGTTTTGCAGGTCAAAATTATGGGGCTAAGAAGTTCCATAGAATTATTAAGGGATATAGGAGTTCATTAAAAATAGGCATTATATATTCTACAGTAACAGCTTTAGCATTCACATTTATACCAGGTATATTAGTAAAGATATTTATTAGAGATGAAGTTACTATTCTAATAGCTAGTTTATATTTACAAATAGTGGCGGTTTCACAGATATTTAGTACAGTCGAAATGGTATCAAATGGCTTATTTACAGGGATAGGAAAGCCTAAAATATCTGCATACATTAGTATAGTTTTTACGGTATTAAGAATTCCTATGGCATTAATTTTGATTAAATTTATTGGAGTAAATGGAATTTGGTGGAGTATAGCATTATCAAGTATTTTCAAGGGAATAGTTTCTTATATTTTATATATAATACAAGTACGAAAGGGGTATAAATATATTGGAAATTTTTAAAAAGTTATTTAAAGGTAGTAAATTGTTAAAAGGAAATGTAGGAATAGAAAGGGAAGGATTAAGAGTAGATAGATATGGAAATTTATCATTAAAAAAGCATCCAGAAATATTTGGAGATAAGATGCTTAATCCATATATAACAACTGATTTTTCAGAAAGTCAAATTGAATTAATTACACCAGTGTTTGGTACTTGTGAAGAAACATACAATTTTCTGAATAATCTTTATGATATTGTTGCACTTGAAATTAAGGATGAATACATTTGGCCACAATCTATGCCTTGCATAATACCAGATGATAAATTAATACCAATTGCAAGTTTTAATAAATCTCCTAAGGGTGAAGAAGCAAGGAAATATAGAGAGAATTTAATTGAAAAGTATGGTGGAAAAAAGCAATTAATATCTGGAGTGCATTACAATTTTTCATTTAATGAAGATATGATAAAGAAACTATATGATAGTACTAGTAAAGAAAGAAATTATAGAAGTTTTAAAGATAATATATATTTAAAGGTAACAAGAAATTATCTTCGTTATAGGTGGTTACTATTATATCTTTTGGGAGCAACTGGTATAGTTCATGAGAGTTATACTGGAGAATGTGTAAAAACTCTTCAGAAGATTTCACAAGGAGCTTTTTCTAATGATGGAGCAATGTCATATAGAAATAGTGAATGTGGATATAAAAATAATATAGAGTTATTTCCTAACTATTCTTCAGTTAATAGCTATGTTGAAAGCATTAATGGATTTATAAAAGATGGTTTAATTGAAAGTCATAAGGAACTATATAGTTCTATAAGGTTAAAGGCAAAAGATAATTATAATTTGTTTAATTCATTATTAGATGAAGGAATTAACTATTTAGAATATAGAAGTATTGATATTAATCCATTTGATAAATGCGGTATTAGTCTTGAGGACTTACATTTTCTTCAAATGTTTAATTTATTTTTACTGATAAGTGAAGAAGAATCATATGATAATTGGCAAGAAGAGGCATACGATAATCAGAAGGTAATAGCAAGATATGGTCAAAATAATGTTGAGCTAAAGAAAAATGGTGAAGTAATTTCTAAAGAAAAATGGGCATTGAATATTTTGAATCAAATTAAAGAAATAAATAAAGAATTATCTTTAGGAAAAGATAGTTTAATAGATTCAATGATTGATAAGGTTAAAGATTATAAATTAACATATACTTACAAAATTATTGATAAGGTTAAAGAAGAAGGCTATGTTAATGCACATATTAATTTAGCTAAGAAATACAAAGAAGATGCTTATAAAAACAGATTTAAATTAGTTGGATATGAAGATTTAGAATTATCTACACAAATATTAATGAAGGAATCAATAAAGAGGGGAATAAAGACAAACATTATTGATAGAAGTGAAAATTTTATAGTACTAAAAAAGGGTGATAAAGTTGAGTATGTAAAACAAGCAACTAAAACATCTAAAGATAATTACATATCTGTTTTAATGATGGAAAACAAGGTAGTTACTAAAAAAGTTCTAAGAAAAGCAGGGATTAGAGTACCAATGGGAATGGAGTTTAATTCAATTAAAGATGCTATAAGTGAATTAGAAAAATTTATTAATATTCCTGCAGTAATAAAACCTAAATCTACGAATTTTGGTATTGGTATAAGTATTTTCCCTAGTGGTGGTAAAAAAGAAGATATAATCAAAGCATTAGAAATAGCATTTAAATATGATAATACAGTTCTAATTGAAGAGTTTATACAAGGAAAAGAGTATAGATTTTTAGTAATAGGAGATAAAGTCGCAGGTATACTTCACAGGGTACCAGCTAATGTTGTTGGTGATGGAGTTAAAAATATATCTGAATTGATTAAAGATAAAAATTTAAGTCCACTTAGAGGAAAAGGTTACATAACTCCATTAGAAAAAATACAAATAGATGAAAATGTAGAGTTATTTTTAAAGCAAAGCAATATAGATATAAATTATATACCTAATAAAGATGAAATGATTTATTTAAGAGAAAATTCTAACATAAGTACAGGTGGGGACAGTATAGATTATACTGATGATATTCCAGAAAGATTCAAAAAGATAGCAGTAAATTCTTCAAAGGCAATTGGTGCTAATATATGTGGAGTTGATATGATTATTAAAGATTATAAGGATGAAACATCTGACTATGGAATAATAGAACTAAACTTTAATCCTGCAATTCATATACATTCATATCCTTATATTGGTAAAGAAAGAAAAATAGCTAATGAAATATTAAAATTATTAGAACTAATATAAAAATATGGCTCTGTTTTTAATGTGTGTTGATATATACAGTAGGTAAAGTGGCATTATTTGCTGCTTATAACATTTTTATATTGGGAATAAGCTAAAATGAGACTATAAGTTTTAACTGAAGTAATTGTTATAAATAAATTACTTCAGTTTTAATTTATTATTTATTAATTACATAATTATTTTTTTCTTGCACATTAGATTTACACACCATGTTACACTCTCTGGATTATATGAATGGTGAACTAGTCTAATACCTTAGTTGGAGTTTCTTCATTTTTAGGTTTTCTATAATAGGCTAATGTAGATTCTTTAGGAACCTTAATTAACGTGCTTTTACTTGTACCAATTTTTTGAGAAATATATATACCTGAATGACCAGAAAATAAATAACTTATAGCACATGTCATAAACATAAATTCAATTCCTTGAGCACCAAATAGCTCTAACCCTAAAATAAATGATGTTATAGGTGCGTTGGTAGCACCAGAAAATACTCCAATAAGACCTAATGCTGCTAAAAAGGATGGAGAAATATGAAGTATATTTGATAGAGCATTACCAAATGTTGAACCTATTACAAATAAAGGTGTGACTTCTCCACCTTGAAACCCAGTACCTAGGGTAAATGAAGTAAATATAAGTTTGTTAAAAAATGCAAAAGGACTAACTTGTTCAGTAAATGAATTATTTATTAAAGGTAGACTAAGTCCAAGATAATCTCTTGTTCCTATTAAATATGTTAATACAATTATTATAAATCCACCAATCATGCTTTTAATTGCAGCATTTTCAAATCTAGAAGAAAATATGTCTTTTAATTTATGTGTTAATTCGCTAAATAATTTACTAACTAATCCAAATAAAATTGCAGCAATTATAATTTTTAATACTACAACATATGTAATGGTAGGAACTTCTAATATATTATAATGTGAATGATGAACACCAAATGCTGTAGTTACAATATTTCCTATAAAAGCTGATGTAAAGCATGGGATTAACGCTTGATAGCTCATTGTTCCAAGTGCAGCTACTTCTAATCCAAATATAGTTCCAGCAAGAGGAGTACCGAAGACAGAACTAAATCCACTACTAATTCCACACATTAAAATAATTTTAGTATCTACCTTGTCTAATTTTAATAAACGTCCAACGCCTTCAGATATACTAGAACCAATTTGCACACCAGTACCTTCTCTACCAGCAGAACCACCAAAAAGATGGGTTACAAAAGTACCTAGAAAAACTAAAGATGCCATACGCATAGGAATATCTCCATTACTAGTATTAATTTTATCTATAATTAAATTATTACCTTTTGAAGAGGATTTACCATATTTAGAATATAGAAAACTGACAAAAGCACCTCCAAAGGGTAGAAGAAATAATAACCAAGAATTATTGTTTCTTAAAGTTGTACCAAGTTCTAAGCTGTTTAAAAATAAAGCACCAGCCACTCCTGTTAAACAGCCAACGATTGTACCTATAAAAATCCACTTTAAAAATGACATTCCAAGAAGTGTGCTTAAGTTTGGATTTTTAAGAAATACAATTGTATTCTTTTTTTTAGAATTATCTTTGTTCATACAATCTCTTTCTCCTTTTTTATATTTTTAATAATTAATTATTAAGGGGATTGTGGAGTCGTCGATTTTTTACGCAGTTAGCCATGACTTCTTTAATAATATAATTTCTAAAGAATAAAAAGACTCCTACAAAAGACAGTATACCCGTTTTTTGTAGGAGTCATTAGCATTACGCAGTTAAAGGCGAACTCCATCACCTAAATATATAAATATATAAATATAATAATATGATTAGTATGTTTTAACAATAGTTAGTGAATTCTAAGAACTTAAATTAGATATAATATGTTTATAGATTAAACGTTATCACTAGAGATTACTTCGAAATTATTATTTTTAATTTTTATTTAATATAGGATATATGTATTTGAGAAAGAAATTACATGGAGTAGAGAAAGTTTTTATATTAGATTTGTATTTTATTATTTTCTTGGATTAGAACAAAATTTAAACGAAAAATTAAGACCTAAAAGAGTAAGTGAATTTATCTTTTAGGTCCATTTTTATATAATATATTAGTTGATTTTAATTCAATATTATTAAAGAATTTATCTTCATTATATTTATAGCACAATAATAATTTTAGAATAAAATTAGTGTTAAAATATTTTAGAAGAATAAGAAAGGTAATAAGAACCATGCATTATTAAATCCAGATCTACAACAATTTCTACATCTACAGCAATTGCAACAGCAGTTACAACAATTTCTCATAATCAATTACCCCTTTGTTCATCATTATCATTTGTTATATTAATAATATATGAATTTAATTAAAATATGTTACACAAAACTAACATAATTGATCTAAAATTTGTTTTATATATAAGGAATATATGGACCTAGAGATAATATTTCATCAAAAAAACTAGGTCGGGAAAAAGTCGGGAAAACAAGAAAAACACCAGTAGTTTAATTACCTTAAACACTGATGTTTACTACAATGGTGACCCATACGGGAATCGAACCCATGATTCAATGAGATAGTATTTATAAATAACTATAAATCGCTACAACCGTTGGAATTACTAATGTCCATATTTATAAGAAGATATAAGTATACATATGTAAACAGAACTATGGTGTAAAAATGGTGTAAAATATTTGTATCCTAAAGCGCCTTTTTTACTTGATTAGCGAGTAGTAGATAATAAAAATTTAGTATTCTTTTATTAAGTTTTTATTTTTTTATACAAAGAAAATAATCTATTTTGTAGATGCTTATGATTATAATATTAAAAATAAGTACAGTTAAAAATTTTGGAGTATATGAAAGTATTGATTATCATATGGTGCGATTCACTATATTTTGTAAAAATGTTATAATAATTTGTAAGAATTGGAGAAAATTTTATTATTTAAAAAGGTCAATAAGGAATAAATAACTAAATAGTATATGCGAATAAAGTAATTAGCAAGGCTTTTTTTGATGTATTTTTTATATGAGAAATCATTATTTTGAAAATGCAATAATTGAAATATTAATAGCTTTATTTATTGGAATTCCAACTATATCTGTATTATTTAAAGCTTATTAAATTCGTAAGTAATATACCTGATTTATACGTATTTATTAAAATAATAAAATTTATATATTTAGGGTCAAATTGTGTGTAAGAGGAGATGAGAATATGCCAATAGATATAAATTTTGCTAACATAAAAGAATATGATAACAGTAAGCAGAATGGCTTTGAAGAATTAGTATGTCAGATAGCTCATATAGAGAAGCCAGAGAAAGGAAAAGAATTTATACGAAAAGAAGGCTCAGGTGGTGATGCTGGAGTTGAGTGTTTTTGGATTTTAGAAGATGGACAAGAACATGCTTGGCAGGCAAAATATTTTTTGGAACCACTTAATTTAAATCAATGGGAAGAAATAAATATTTCAGTTAAAGCTGCGATTGAAAAGCATAAAAATTTAAGACGTTATTATGTTTGTATACCACGTGATAGAACTGATAGTAGAAAACACATAAAAGGAAAGAGAGTAAAATCTGCTTTAGATATATGGAATGAATATGTAGAAAAGTGGACTATATTATCTCAAAAAAATGGCATGAATGTGGAATTTAAGTATTGGGGAAAGCATGAAATGGCACGATTTCTTCAACAAGATAAACCTGAATATGTTGGTAAAATATTATATTGGTTTAATATGGCAGCTGTTTCAAGTTTTTCGCTTAATGAATTAGCAAATAATTCTAAAAACTGCCTAGGGGATAGATATACTCCAGAACATAACATAGAACTACCTATGGAACAATTGTTGTCATGCATTGGCCAAGACAATGATTGGAAGGACTCTATAAAAAAAATAGTATCTGATGTGTATGATCTGAAAGGAAAAATACAAGAAGTAATAAATAATAAGTTGTTCGAAGAAATAAAAGAAAAGTGTAGTAAATTTAAAAATGATTATGAAATTTTTAAAAACAAAATTTTTGAATTTGAAAATGATGATAATGTATTATTTGAAAATTTGGAATGGTATCAAGAAAAATCTAAAGAATTATATTATGAATGTGATGATCTTAGCACATATATTTATGATAATAAACAATCTAGTAAAACAACACAAGAAAATTATGATGATAAAAGAAGTAAAATAAGAAAATTTTGTGAAGTTTTATACAAATTTAATAAATTTTTTAATAATGTTCAAGTAAAAGCAGGAAAAGAAAGACTATTGCTTATAACAGGGCAAGGGGGAAGTGGAAAATCTCATTTACTATGTGATGTTATACTAAAAAGATTAGAAAATAATCTTCCTACAGTTTTTTTGCTTGGTCAGCATTATAATGGAGGAAATCCTGTTAAATTTATTGCTGAAAATTTAAATTTATCAAATTATTCAAATGATGAAGTATTAGGAGCGTTAGATTCATTAGGAGAAGCATATAAATGTCGAGCACTTATTATTATTGATGCTCTTAATGAAGGCAATTATAAAAGAGATTGGCTTGATTTTTTAGAAGTATTTTTACAAAAATGCAAAAGATACAAAAATATAGCTATAGTAATAAGTTGTAGGAGTACATACCTTGAATATATAATACCAGAAGAAATATTAAACAGTGTTGCTAAAATAAATCATGAAGGATTTAAAGGATTTGAGAGCAGAGCAGCTAGGGAATACCTAGGAAATCAAGGGATAGTTTTGCCTAATATACCTTTCTTTTCTCCTGAATTTAGTAATCCTTTATTTTTGAAAACTGCATGCAAAGCGATAAAGGATATGGGGCTTAAGGAATTTCCTAAAGGACTTAAAGGATTTAATGAAGTATTTGAATTTTATTTAAATAATATTGAGAGAATAGTTAAAAAAGAAAAGAATACACATCGGAGTAAAATAGTACATAAATCGATTGAGGATTTTATACAAGAATTATATCCTAATAATCTTTCAGGATTACAATATGATGAAGCAGAAGAAATTATTAATAAATATGATTGTAATACAGGATCAAAGACTCTATTTGATATTCTTTTATTTGAAGGAGTGTTATCTTTAGACATAGGTAAAGATGAAAATAAAAATGAAATAGAGGTTGTAAGATTTACTTATGAGAGATTTTGCGATTATGCAATAGCACAACATATTCTTAAAAACTGTAATATTGAAGAAGAATTACAACAATTATTTGAAGAAGGTAATATGATTTTTAATCTTATAAAAAAAGAAAATAGATATAAGAATACAGGAGTAATTGAAGCTTTAGGAATTGAAATACCAGAAAAATTTAAAAAGGAATTTTTAGAATATATAAATCCAGAAAAAGGTTATGAATATAATTGGCTCTTAGAAAAAACATTTAAAAATGGAATCTTATCAAGAACAGGCACTACTGTTACTGAAAAGTCTCTTGAACTTTTAAATAGATTATGTGAATATAGATATCATGAATCCTCACTTGATATTTTGATATCTTTATCTACTGAACCAAATCATCCTTGGAATGCTGACTTTTTAGATGGCAATTTACGAAGAAAAAAATTAGCTAATAGAGATGCATTTTGGTCTACATATGTAGCCATAAATGATTTTGAGGAAGATGAAGAAACAGCAGAATCGCCTATAAGAATACTATTAAACTGGGTATTAGATGGTGATATATCTAAAGCTGATAAAGAACGACTTAGATTAACTGGAATTATGTTATTATGGCTAACTACTACTTCTAATAGAATAATTAGACAGGAAGCAACTAAGGCTTTTTCGAAAGTTTTATATTATATCCCTGATAAAATAATAAATTTTATACAAAATTACAATGAGGTTGACGATGATTATCTTGTCACAAGCCTATATGCTGGGGTGTATGGAGCAATTGCAAATATAAAAGACAAAGAAATAATAAAAGAAATTGCTGAAGAAGTAATTGATAAGCAATTTAGTACTGATATTGAATATCCTAATATATTGATAAGAGACTATGCAAGAGGAATTATAGAATATACATACTTTAAAGGTATGATTGATGTAGATATTGAGAAATATAGACCACCATATAAGAGTAAATGGCCACTAGATAATTCATTGCCTTCTGAAATAGAAAAAATATGTGGAAATGATTATGAAATTAAAAATTCTGTTCAAGGTTTTATAGATGATTTTGGAAGATATGTTTTGAATAAAGTAGAATATTGGACAGCAACTTCAATTTCTGATAAGAAAGCAAAGAGTGTAATAGAATTAAAGTATGAGTTTGCGAAAACATTACCTGAAGATTTAAAAGATAAATATATAAAAATGCTTGATGAAGAAAATAAAGAAATTGATAATGAAGAAGAGTTTGATTTAGAAACATTTCTAGAATCATTTTCAGAAGTGAAATTAATAGAAAAACAGAATAATATAGAATCAGATCAGAAAGAAAAAGATAACCTTATTGAAGAGATTAAATTAAGATTAGGTGAAAAAGAGTTAGAAAAATTTAAGTGGATTTGTAATCAAGGAAGATCAGATAGAGCTGTAATGTTTAGTCGTGATTTAGCATGCAGGTGGGTAATTAAACGGGTTTATGAATTAGGATGGAGCAGTAAATTGTTTGAAGATTTTGAAAGAATGTATTGCAATAATTATTATAGAACAGGTGGCAGTATTACAGAGAGAATAGGAAAAAAATATGAATGGATTGCATATTATGAACTTTTAGCTAGATTAGCAGATAATTTGATGTTTGGAGATAGAGGTTATTGTGATGTAGATGATAGCAAGTTTTATGGACCATGGCAAATTGATACACGAGAAATGGATCCAACGTTTTGGTTTAAAGGAAATACTGATGATATTTGTTATGATGATTCTAAGATTAGGTGGTGGAGACCATATCAATTTAATGTAGAAATATATAATTTAGAAGAACAAATTAAATGGTTATGGAATGAAGAAGATTTACCTGATTTTAACAATATAATACATATGGAAGATTATAAATCAGAAGAATGGTTAAATTTAAGAACATTTTGTGATTGGAAAATGAAAGGGAATAAGAAGGATAAGATACTTGGAGAACCAAATTTATGGTATAGAATTAATACATGTGTAATGAAAAGAGAAGATTTGAATAAAGCTAAGAAAAGTATAATTAATAAATCTTTATGTTCACCAGATATAATTAATGTCCCTGATAGCCATAATCAGCAGTTTTTAGGAGAGTATCCATGGCATCCTTGTTATGATGACTTGAATGAGTGGATTGGAGTAGAGGAATGGGAAGATTTAAAATTCCATTGCAAATATCATATACCAGTATTTGAATATCATTGGTCAACAGAAAACTTTTCTCATGCGAGATCTGAACACAATAATTTTTATATGCCTTCTAAAAAGATATTAAATGATATGAATCTTAATAAGGATATTAATAATCCTAGTTATTGGTATAAAGACAGTAAACTAATATTTATGGATCCTGTTTTTGAATATAATACTCAGCCTTGTGCATTGATAAAAAAAGATATTATGTGTCAGTGGTTAAATGAAAATGATTATGTTTTATTGTGGCTCATTGGTGGGGAAAAACAATTATTTAGTATAGATGTTGATAAGTTTTATGGGAGATTAGTGTATAGTGCTTTTTATTTCATGGATGGTAGTGGAGAAATTAAAGGAGAGATATGGACAGAAAAAGAACTACCAATTAGCGAAAAATAAATAATTGTATATAGAATAAAAAGTTTCTAATTAAGTAAATCCAATGTATCAACAGCTTTAGCTTTTTCCCTCTTCAAAACGTGAGTGTATACATTAGCTGTCATTTCAATGTTAGCATGGCCAAGAAGATTGGATACTGTTTTTAGCTGAATATCATTTTCAAATTGTAGTGTTGCATAAGTATGTCTTAATGCATGAAATTTTAAATGATTAACTTTACATCTTTTTAAAAAATAAATCCAACTTTTATCAATATTACCTGCATCAATAAATTCACCATTCTCAGTTAAAAAGAGCATATCTATGTTAGAAAAGAAAAAATAAGAGAATTAATTAATAGACAAAATACAGATTTTCCTTATTTTAAAGTTGGAGCTAAGGTATTAATTAATAGAGATATGTTAAATGAATGGTTAGAAAAAATATCATTAGAACATAGGGAGCTATGATATGAATTTTAAAATATTTAGATACTATATATTGATATGTGATTTTATTAAATTTACTCCATCTTTTAAAGGATTAGTACAGTTTAAAAAGTTTTATAAGTTTGAGGAGGAAGAAAATAGTGTCAGATATTAAATGGATTAAGATAACTACTGATATGTTTGAAGATGAAAAAATTAGATTAATAGATGCTATGCCAGAAAGAGATACGATTCATTATATTTGGATTAGATTATTAGTACAAGCTGGTAAAACTAATTGTAATGGTTTTATATTTTTAAGTGATAATATTTCATATACTGATGAAATGTTATCAACAATATTTTGTAGACCACTTACTTCTATTAGGCTTGCCCTAAAAACATTAAAAGATTTTGGAATGATAGAAGTAGATGAGAAGAATCTTATTAAAATTACAAATTGGGATAAGCATCAAAATGTTGAAGGCATGGAAAAGGTAAGAATTTAAAATAAAACTAGAGCTAAAAGGTTTAGAGAAAAGAAAAAATTACTTGAAAAAGCTAGTGAAGATGAAGCACAAGAAAAAGAAAGTAAGTTACAGAGTGAAGAAAATGAGTGTGTCCAAAATTCAGATAATATAGAGAGTAATGTTATGCAAGAAAAACATAACGTTATGGAAAATGAAAATAACGTTACAGTAACGGAACAGAATAAGAGAGAGAGTAAGAATCAGAACCAGAAGAAGAATAAGAACTCTATCATAGATAGAGAGAAAGAGAGTAATAATACTAACTCACTATCTCAACAAAAACAAGATATTAATTTACAAGCTGCTGAACTGCTGAAACGTTATGAAAATATAACTGGAATAACAGGAGGGCTTAATTTGAGTGCAATTAAATTAGCTATTTCTAAACATGGATTTAATCATGTGAAAATGGCTATAGATAAAGCATTAGAAGTAAATAAAGCTAATATGACATACATCAATGGAATACTTAAAAACTGGAAAAAAGAAGGCTATCCAAGTGATAAAATTGGATGTAATAATAAGAGTGGCTCAGGATTGAAATTTGATAATTTTAAAGCTAGGGAATATGATTATGATTCTTTGGAGAAGAAGTTGCTTGGGTGGGATGAAGAAGAAATAGGGTGACTAAAATATATTAGGGAATTAGAACTTTAATAGAATCAGAATAATATACACTACAGTAATTTTGATAATATATTAGATCTAATTAATGAATTAGATGAAACTGAAGCAATTAAGTGTAATAAAAAATAAACTAGTAAGAGTAATAACCTAAATAAATACAATAATTATTATAATAGTTTAATATATTTTATATAATTAGAAATTAGTATATAATTAGAATTGATATATTAAATTTTAACAAATATAGATTATCATAACAATGGAGGTATAAATGGAGGTTATTACTTTTTTTAATAATAAAGGCGGGGTAGGAAAAACAACAACTATTGTAAATTTGGCAAGTTACCTTAGTATTTATAAAAATAAAAGAATATTGTTAGTTGACTTAGATCCACAGTCTAATTCAACACAAATTATAATCCCAGAAGAGCAATGGAGAGATTTTTATGGACCAGAATCAAGTAGAAAAACTATATATGATTTTTTTAAATTGATGGATGCAGGAGAACCAATTCTAAAAAAATTTGATATTCCTATAAAAGAATATGAAAATAATTTTAAAATTGACTTGATTCCAGGTCATCCTAATCTATCTATAATTGATGATTTAATGAGTAAATCTTGGACTGGAGCTATAGGTAAAGATAAAGGAGATTTAAGACGGTTAAATTGGTTAAATCAATTAAAGAGTTTTTTTCAAGAATATGATTATATATTTTTAGATGTTGGCCCTTCGTTGGGTGCTTTAAATAGAAGTATTTTATTGAATTCTGAATACTTTATTACCCCAATGGCTTCAGATATATTTAGTTTATTGGGTATAGAAAATATTGCTAAATGGATGAATAGATGGATGGAATTTTATAAAGATGCATTATCTAATCTTAGCAAAATGGATGAAAATTTCACAAATGAATTCTGTAAAGAATATCTTATTAATAATAATATTGATAATAGTTGTAAGTTCATAGGATATTCAGTTCAACAATATTCAAAAAGAAAATTTAAGTCTGGTGTAAGACCTACTCAAGCATATGAAAAAGTAATACAGAATATAAATTGTGAAATAGTAAAACATTTGAGTAGTTTCAAAAAAAATGGACTATGTGATGACGATATAAAACTTGGAGATATACCATATGTATATAGTATAATACCGCTATCGCAAACATCTAATATGCCTATTTTTGAGTTATCATATAAGAGTGGGTTAAGAGGAAATCAAACTAGTAGTGTGAATGAATATAAAGATTTTATGGAGAAAATAGCTGCTAACTTTTTAAGGAATGTTGGTGAAAGTAATGACTAAGAAAATAGAGTGGCCAGCAAATCTAATTGAAGAAATAGCATATAGAAGATGTATTATATTTTTAGGATCAGGAATATCTGCAACTTCAAAAAATATTAATGAAAACAAACCACCTATATGGAGTAAATTTATAGAAGAAATAAAGAAATTAATTCAATCACCAACAGAAGAGGATAAAAAATTTATAGATGATATGATAAAACAAGAAAATTATTTAATGGCATTACAAGCTATATATGATTTAAGTGATGCTGGAGCATATAATAAATATTTAAAGGATACATATGCTAGAGGAGGATATTTACCTTCAGAAGTACATAAGTCTATAAAAGCTTTAGATAGTAAAATAGTTATAACAACAAACTTTGATAAAATATATGAGAATTTGTGTAATCAAGATGGATATATAGTTGATGACTATAGAAATTCAAAATCTATAATTAGTAATATAAAATCTCCAGAGTCAATTATAATTAAAGCTCATGGAACAATAGATGATACAGACAATATAATATTTACAGGAAAGCAATATTATGAAGCACAAGCAAAATATCCCGAATTTTATTCGTTATTACATGCATTATTTTTAACTAATACAGTAATATTTCTAGGATATAGTTTAAATGATCCAGATATCAATTTAATATTACAAAATATTAACAATACATCAAATTCAACGTGCCCTCATTATGTAATATTAAAAGAAGGCACGCCAAAACATTTAATAAAGCATTGGAAAGATACATATAATATAGCTTCTCTTGAATATGGGCCAAGCTATGAAAATTTGGAAGAAAATATAATTGAACTAAAAGAATTGGTAGAAGAGCTTCGTAATGAGCGTAGTATTTATTAAAACTAGCGATAATATGCTAAGTTACATATTATCGCTAGTTTTTATATTATTTATTTTAAAGCTCTTCCATCAGTACCTTTTTTTAGAGGGGCAATATCATCACTTATATCATCATGTTCAATCTCTATTATTTTTAGAACACCGTTAGAGATTTCGTTAGAAAATAAAGACCATAACTTAAAATAAGGTTCAAGCTCTTGAAAGTTACCAACTCTATCTGTTAAATGATAGTACATTTTTCTTGAGGGAAGAACTAGCATACCACCTAATAATTTCCCTTCAATTATTGCAAGCAATAATCTATTTATAGCTCTATGACTAGATGATATATTTCCAGTTTCCCATTCAACTCCAAAATAAGTATTAGTTTGTCCTATTTTATGCGCTGTGTCAATTCTTCGTTTTTTCATGTCAGGATCAGTTATTTTTCGTTCATCATACCAACCATGCTGATCTAAATAAGATATGAAAGTATTTTTTATCGGTTTTACACCATTTGCGTGTTTACCTGAATTTAAAATAAAAGTTCCATTACCAATAGGATTTTTCATACTATAAATAGCATTAAAAACATCACTTTCTATTTTCTTATATTCAACACTATTAGAAAATTTGCCATTTGATATTAAAGTAACAATATTAGTTATTTTCATTCAAAAGTCCTCCTTTTTTACTTAGCAATATTATACAATTATTGTTTGGACAAGTAAATAAAATACAATGATGGATATAGACTTTTAATAGTTATATTTAATCGGATCTATGGTAAAATAAATAGTATTAAGAGGTGATAAATTTGTCAATTAATAATGAATTTCATGTAAATAGATTATTTGAAGAACTTAATATTTATAATAAGGAAGATTTGAAATTAATGGCAAAACAATTAAATGTAAAAGCTAGCAAATTAATGTATTATAATAATAAAATGATTTTCCCACAAGGAGATATACTTAATAGGATTTTAGATTTTAAGGGATATTCTAAATTAGAACTTAAATTAAAGTTAGGTATAATAGACAACAAGTTAATAGATTGGATATCTAGAAATTCGGAAGTAATAACTAATAATTTTCAAAGTAATATTGAGGAACATAGCACAGATAATAAAGAACAGTTTAAAACCTCATATGGGAAGCTATTTAAGGGCGATTGTTTAGAAGTAATGAAAAGTATTCCAGATGAATCAGTGGATTTAGTATTTGCGGATCCACCGTTTAATTTAAATAAGGTATATGGTGATGGAATAAATGATTATGTATCTGAACAGGAATACATAGGCTGGACTGAAGAGTGGGTACTAGAATGTTTAAGAATATTATCACCAGGTGGAGCAATATTTATTTATAATATTCCATATTGGAATACATATACGGCTAATATATTAAACAAATATGCTAATTTTAGGCATTGGATAGCTATTTCAATGAAAGGATTATTGCCTGTAGCGAAAAAGTTACAGCCTGAGCATTATTCTTTATTATACTATATCAAAGGTGAACGTCCTAAAGTTTTTAACAAACAAAGAATCTCAATGCAAACGTGCAGACATTGTGGAGGAGAAATTAGAGATTATGGTGGAAAGAAAAAGGGATTGAATCCTAATGGGTTATCGTTATCTGATATATTTACGGACATTAATCCTGTAAGGCACAAGAAATATAAGAATAGAGAGGCTAATGAATTACCAGTAAAATTATTATATAGGATAATATCTTTAGCATCAAATGAGGGAAATACAATTTTTGATCCTTTTGGTGGAAGTGGAACAACATATGTTGTAGCTGAATATTTAAAGAGAAATTGGATAGGGTGTGAATTAGGCAGTATAGAAAGCATTGTAGAAAGATTTAATAATAAATCAATGGACTTGAAGTTATTAAAAGATATAGAAAATAGTAGTAATGTTTTGTTTACAGAAGACCAAGTTAAAATAAGAGTAAAAAATAACTTTTGGACATATGAAAAACTAGAAAAAAATATTGATGAAAAAAATGAATAATATATATTTATAGTAACATGGATATAAGCTTTTTAGATGGAAATACTAAAAATATAGGTATTCAAGGAAACAGTTTTTGAATATATTGATATATTTTAATGTGAGGAAGGAAGAATTAAAATTCCTTCCTTTAATTGAGCAGTTTAGTAACAATTTCAGCAAAAAGTGCTTACCTAAATGTACATGCCTTTTTATTCTTTTAAGATACATTTACTAAAAATAAAAAAATCCTTGATTGTAAACTTAGTTGGAATTAAGCATGATATTCTTCAGGGAATAAAACAACCTAAATATAAATATCCCAAGCGAAGTCTACTTCGTTTATGGTATATATATATTTAATTGTTATATTCCTTTGTACTATCTTTAAACATATCGTGTAAAAGTATAAGAGCTGTGCTAAAGAAGAGGGTCAAAGAAGAACATCTCATATACTGTCTAAGTATTCCTCTATGCTTATTTTTATTTAATATATTATTTGAATTGTTTAAGTGCTTAGTTATTAATATTTTTATATAGATAGTTATGTTTATAAGATTATATATAAAGTTTATAAAATATTTTATTTATAAGTTTGTAGTGAAGTAGTTAATAGTAGTATCAGTATTAGTGTTATTACTACTATACCGTATATACCATTTAACTTAATTATTAGTGGCACCTATTCAATCACCCAAAATAGTACAGGATATCACCTGTTATTTCTAAGCATATATGAGTTTTCCGGCAAGCTCCAACCTCATATATACTAAGAAATCACTAGGATTAATCTAGTCCTATGTTTAGGTACCCGATTGGGTGCAGAAGATAAAAGACCCTTTGCTACGTAAGTAATTATATAAAGTAAGGTCATATATCTCCTTATTACAGGTATAAGTGCTGGTGCTAAAGAAGAAGGTTCAAGGAGAGCAGCACCTATACCATTAAACATAATATTCTTAGCATTCGATAAATTGATAGCACTAAATTTAACGTATTTTAACCAGTGTTTTCATGTACTATTTTTCCCCCGACCGCCACCCCTAAATTATATTTTCTTTTATCATATTCTTTGTTTCGCAAATCAAGATTGTATCATAAAAAAAGTTAATAATGTCAAGGAGCAGAGCTTTGGGGCAGATTGACATTATTAATCAATAGAAGAGTTACCTTTTTAGTACATGAAGACTTCTGAGAGCTATATTTCATAAAGGTTTATATAATTCATAATATTAGATAGTGAGAATCAAATATATAAAATTACATAATACGGTATAATGAAATGGAGATTATTAATAATAAATTATTAAAGAATAAAAAGGTGTGAAAATAATGAAAAATAGCAGAATACTTATGGAGAAACAAGCTATTAAGATATTAGAAAAAGCTGGATGGTATGAAAATAGAAAAAATGATATATCACAATTTACAAAAAGTTGTAAAGAAAATAATATAAATTTATTTAAAAGTGCTAAAGAATTTTTAGAAGAGTTTTCTGATTTAAAAAGAGGTGTTTCATTTTATGTAATGGATGATAAAAAAAACATTTTGTCAAAAAAGTCATTTAGTTTTCTATTTTTTACTAACCGTTTATGCACTGATAAAAATTTTAGAGAAATAGTTTATCCAATTTCTGATAAAGAAAATGAATGGGCTGAATTAATTAGCAGATGTACGGATGAAGATTATATTTGTGTTGGAGATTCGGGAATATATTATCAAGCTAAAATTTTTATAGGTATTTCAGGAAAATTATATTGCTTACATGACTATGATGATGACGTATTAATTTTTAATAATTTTCTTGAATTTATGGTATACGAATTACATGATATAGTTATAGATTTAAATAATTTACATGCACCTAAGTGGTGATGAATTAAAGGAGGAAATATGAAATGATTATCAACGAGGGCATGAAAGTATATTTAGAGAAATTGAAAGAACAAAAACTAAAAAAAAATTTAATAGATTTATTAGAGTTTAAAAAAGAAATTTCGCCTACTATTTATAAAAGGATAAATAGTAGAGGAGAACCATATTATTGTATAAATAATTTTTGTGGATTTAATACTAAGTCTTTATGCGAATATTCAGGAAAGGAATTAACTGATTATGAATTTGACGGGAATGAAATTTATATTTGTTTTGAAGATAATAATGATATTTTAGCTGTTTTAAATGTTGCATTAATTGCAATAGAATGTTGGAAATATATCTTAAATGATAAATTTCCGAATGAGAATTTTGATATATTAATGTCTTTAGATGAGGGGAAAGAATTTGGAGTTGAAGCATCAGCTACATTACGTTTATATGCAATTCGTGATGGTTATCATTTTTTTGCGTATGATGAGATAGAAGAGTGTACAGGTTCNNNNGAACCTGTACACTCTTCTATAGATAGCTAAATAAATGTATACTACAGAATAATTATAAAGGTATTAAAGAAAAAAATGTTGTATAAGGAACAATTGTTAGATTGTTAAGAAGGTACCGTTATAATCCAAATTATTTAAATATATTTGATTAAAATTACTATATTTACAAAATATGATATAATTAATTGAAAGATAAATAGCAATTTGTAAGGAGATTAGCAATGGAATTATTTAAATTAGGAAAGAAAAAAGAAGGATATAAATGTGTGCAGTATGGGATGTTTAATAATATTGAATTTAATCCAGAATCATTTATAGATATATTTGAAAAAGATTGGGGAATAAAATTAGAAGCAGAAATAAGAAGTGATGATATGATTACACATGTTAATTTTGATATAGATAAAATTCAGTTTGTATGTTCATTTATGAAAGCAATATATCCAGATGATTCACCAATTGAAGCTGCAAAAAGAAATCCATTTTGGAGAGACGCAGAAGAATGTGTTAACAATCATAAGGCATTTATGATTGTTGGTATTTTAAAAAATGAATGTTTAAATCAGATTAAAACTTGCTCTATATTTACGCAAGTCTGTTGCTCACTTATGGGAATGTCTAATGGAATATGTATGTATAATGCAGATTCTGGCTTAATAATTGAAAAAAATAGTTATCGTAATTATATGAACATTATGAAAGCCGCATTGGAACATAATGATTATTATCTTCCATATGAAAATTGGATAAATATTAATTATGTTAGAGAAGAAGATGGGAAAATAGGAGCTTTTACAACAGGATTAAATATATTCAATAAATTAGAAATAGAGCTGGTACATATAGAGTACGAAATAGAAGTAATGCAGAAAATTATAGACATAATTTTATTTGGTTTAATAATGGATAATAAGACCTTGGAGAGTGGTCAATTAATTAAGTTAGATGAAGATATTGAAATTATCACAAAAAAGGCAAAAGGTTATTATCTAAATGATAGAGAGGCAATACGTATTTTTTATTAATACTATTTGATAAACAAATTCCAATTTATCGATGTGATATTTGTTTTGTTTTCAATGCTAGAATTAAATATAAGGACAAACTATAAATGTGATTTTGGCAACCACTTGTGTATAATCTAAAATAAAAATATTCAAACTGCTTAAGAGTTTTGACCTCTTGAATATTGTTATTTTTAGATGATATAATATCAGTCCAAAATGACCATTATAAAAGGCAATAAACATTAAAAAATATGTTTATTGCCTTATTTTTATGCAACATTATTAGAATTATCATTGGATTTATTAGTATCAATAACAACTCCAAGTTTAGTTGAAATTATGGTATTTAATTTATTAATTGAAGCGCTTAAAGAGTTTAGTTGTTTTTCTAGTCGTATAAGTAGGTATGCACTTACTGCTACTGAAAAGCCAACATTACCGATAAGGCTTACTAATTCATTAATATCCATTAAGATCACCTCCTATATAGAATATATGGATTTAGAAATAATATTTCATCTATGTATGAAATTAAGATTTATAACAGAGATGAAAATGGATATGTTTAGAAATAGAGGTAGTTGAGAATGGATAGTGGAAAGTGTTGGAGAAATTTCTTTTGATGGAATTTTAAAAAATATGTTTTATTAAAAAAGCTGAGCTTTTAACTATAACTTTTAATTCTCATCTCTCAATTTTTCACTAAAAATATAGTGTAGTATGTTTTTTATTAAGTTTATAAAATAAATAATATAGGTTATAATTGAAGTAAGAAGTGGTGTTTTAAGAATACTGATAAAACATAAAAATAATATAAAAGGAAGCCCGATTCACATACGTTCACTGGGTAAGTTCGAAGAGCAAAATCATAGATTTTGATTCTTACTTAAAGAGAGCTATGGATATATTTGCAGAAGATGGATTAAAGTTCTTTGGAATAGATAAAAAAGTTAAGGACACAGGATCTACTGAGATTGTGGTACTTGATAATATAGGAAACTCGACTCACATTCGTTCCCTGAGTAAGTTTAAGTAACCAAATATAAAATTTGGACTTGCACTCATGTTTATGGATTATACTTTCTTAATGGAAGATGATACGTATATACATTTTGAGTTCCAAACAACTAATAAGGGTGTTACTGATTTAAGAAGATTTAGAACATATGAAGCATTATTAAATATGCAAACTGGAAAAGATGTTGTAACTTACGTAGTTTATTCAGGAGATATTAAAAGCCCTTTAAGTGGATATGAAAGTGGAATTAATTCATATAGAGTTAATGCTATTTCAATGGCTAATAAAGATGGAGATAAAATCTTTAATGATATACTAGATAAAATGAAATCAGGAGAAGAACTTAGCAAGCAAGATATTATAGTATTAACTTTTACGCCTATAATGGGTGGAAAGCTTAGTAAAGGTGATAAGATAGTAAATGCAATAAGAGTTGTTAAGGATATTGATAAGGCTTATAGATATGATGTTGAGTCAATTCTGTATGCTTTTGCAAATAAGTTTTTAAGCGGTAAAGATTTAGATAAAGTAAGGGAGGAGATTAAGATGACAGAATTAGGTAAGAGCTTAATTGAAGAAGGTAAGTCAGAGGGAAAACAAGAAAATGCAATAGAGACTGCAAAAAGAGCTATTAAAAAGGGTATGAGTAATGAAGTAATAAGCGAATTGACAGATTTATCTATTGAAAAAATAGAGATAATAAGAAAAGCAATTAGTAATAATTAATTATGTTAATATTAATTAAAATTAGAGATTAAAATGACTGAACTAGGAAGAAGTTTAATCTAATAAATTATGTATTGTAAAAGTTTATTTTTAGAGTTAAAGAGGTGAAGTTATGGTTAATATAGATCATAAAATAAATGATTTAAAGAATTATTTTAAATCTAATGATAATATAGTGGCAGCATGGTTTATAGGCTCATATGGAACAGAATATCAAACAGAAGATAGTGATATTGATATTGCATTATTATTAGACAAAAAAATTGGTATCATGGATGAGATGGATATATCATGTAGAATTAGTGAAGTCCTTGGTTTTGATAATATTGATACTATTAACCTTTTATCTGCACCTATAACATTACAATTTAAGGTCATAGATGAGGGTAGAAGTATTATTATTTAATAAAATTATTGTTTATTTTCTATTTAACAATTGAAAATAAAATTGTTAAATAAATAGGTTATATAATTAGTAATTTAAAGTAAAAATCATTAAAGGTAGGATGTCAATCTTAGAGGTTTATTTACATGCATATTATTAAATCAAAGTATAATTACAGTTCTTAAAAGATATGATAAAATAAATAATAGAATAGAGAATTTCATGCATTTAAGATATTAAAAGTTCTTGATTGCCTTAAGTTTGAAAGAGGTGAAATTATTAATGAATGATACTCAAAAAAATGATTTGTTTTATGTATGCTGTCTTATAGAATTTATAAGTAGAAAAAGCAAAAATAGAAGATCAACAATTGTTGAAATATTAGGTAGGAAAGAATTAGCTAGGCAATTAGATATTGCTCAGGTTAATCATTGTCTATCATTTGAGCAAGTTTCAGATGAAATAATAGAGTATTTTAATATACAAGAAGGTAACTTTGATACAGTTGGATTATGTAAATACAATGTTCCAAGTGTTCAATCTATAGGAAAAGTATATCAAAGATTAATATTAAGCATAATTTCAGAAAAAGCTAATTTAGCAGATGTTTTATTTGAAGTATTTAATTCATTTATAAGTGATGAAATTTCAGACTTTAATTCATCAGTTTATTATAGTAATCCAGATTATTTAAAATGGTCATATTTAGAAGGAAGATTATTAGAGTAAAAAAACAAAACCCTAAAGGTAAAAAATACCTTTAGGGTTAATTTACATACTCATACTAATATATATATAAATTTTTCTTAAAGCACTAGTCTTTCTATTAAAAGAAGTAGAGTAGCACACATCTTTTAATAGAAAAAATAAATTGATAATATATAATGAAAAACTATGGTGTAAAAATGGTGTAAAATATAAAAAACTCAATATACAAGCACAAAAAAAGAATGGCTTAAACCTAGTGTTTAAGTCATTCTTTATAAAATGGTGACCCATACGGGAATCGAACCCATGATTCCATAAATAAAGAAATATAACAATTTATATTTCTTTATAATTATCTACAAAGTTAGTAAAATAGCCATTTAAATCATATGGTTCATTATGGTAATTCATCTTTATTTAGAACTAGTGTGGGAAAAGTGTGGGAAAGTTTTATAAAAGAAATTAAGTTATTTAACTAAATATAATAAAGGTCAAGATTAGAGAATACATTTTATGTTTTTTCTAATCTTGACATTTATGAATTAATAAGCTAATTAAAAATATAATTCAATTTATCAACAGCAATGCTTTTTTCTTTAGGGATGACATGTGTATAAGTATTAGCAGTAATATCAATAGAGCTGTGTCCAAGAAGTTCAGATACTGTTTTTAATGGAACATCATTTTCAAACAACTTAGTGGCAAATGTATGTCTTAATGCGTGGAATTTTTTATGCGGAAGTTCTGCTTTTTTGAGTATATTTTCCCATGCATGAGATAGATTAGTTACGTCAATTAGGGAACCACTTGATGTTGTAAATATATAATCAGATTTCTCGTAAGATAAGCCACATTTTAATTTATATTTCTTTTGTCGTAATTTTAGATCATTAAATATTGGAACTAAACTATAAGGAAAGGGAATTTCTCTTATTGAGCCCCTTGTCTTTGGAACTTGTATTATTTGTTTTCTTTCTTTAGAACCATCAGCTTCAATTATATAAACTTTTGATAATGACTTATTTACTTTTATAAAATTATTTTTGAAATCAATATCTCTCCAAGTTAAAGCTAATAATTCACCTCTTCTAAGTCCAGTTCCTAATGCTATTAGTATTAGTTCTTTATAAAGATTATTAGCTAAATTTTCTTTTAAAATTTTTAATTCATCATCAGTAAAATGTTGCACTTCTTCTTTAGCTTTTTTTTCACCAGGAATAACTATTTTTTTACCAATACAAGGATTCTTAGCAAGATAACCTTCATCAACTGCATAATTTAGAAATTGCTTTAATAATTTATTTAAGTTCTCTATAAGGTTTCTGCTTTTCCCTTTTTCATATAGTTTATTGTAGTATCTTTGAATTGGAAGTGCTTTTACATTACAAATTTTTAGTGAGTATATATCACTATTTTTTATATATAATCTGTACAAACCTTCATATTTTTCAAAAGTTGTAGGTTTTATTTTGTCAGAAACTCTAATTGTTTCAAAAAGCCATGTGTACATTAATTTTCCAAGTATAATAGATTTAGTATCTATATTTAAGCCATTCCTAATCCCTAGTAGATATTCATCTCTCATAGATTCAGCTTCAGACTTGCTTTTGCCATAGAATTCTTTTCGTATTAATTTACCAGTACTGTCTCTACCAACTGAAGCAGTAGCTCTAAAATAAGATATTCCGTTTTTTTTACAGTTGGTTTTTACAGCCATAAAATCACTTCCAATCTTTTATTTTGTATTTATATTTATAGTAATATATTCTTTTAAACTTTAAATTTAATTTAATTCTTAAAACAATATATAAAAATTTAAACTAGGAAATAACACTAATTTAAATTTTTATAAAAATATAGTAAAGTATATATTTAGTATTTGCTAAATTTTATTATTTATTAGAAATTTTACAATTTATTAATTATAATTACATCTTCTAAATTCCATTTCTAATATTGTGTCTACGGTATGTTTTCCTACATAATCTAATGAATTATATTTATTTAGTAGGGATTTTTCAGTATCTGATAATAATATTTTTGTATGATCTTCTTTTTCTTCCCATCCCATTAATTTAGCTGGAGTTGTATCTAGTATAACTGCTAATTTTTCTATTTTATCAGAAGGAATATTTGAGATTACGCCACTTTCATATCTTTGAAGTGTTGGTTTTTGTATGGATAATTTTTTACAAACATCATCTAAAGTCATATTTAGTTCTAATCGTCTTTTTTTTATATTTTCTTTTAATCCCATGGCCACCATCATCCTTTTCATAATTTACAATAGAATATTTTATAAAAACAAAATAAAAATATAATTTACTACTTATTATACCATTTGTTTCTGTATATGCAACATATATTTCCTAATTAATGGTAAAAGTTACTTAATAAGTATTGACATATATACCCAACAGAGATATTATATTACTTAATAAGTAACGAAGAGGTGATTAGATGATATTGATTAATGAATTAAAAGGAAGGATTAGAGCAAAAGGATATACACAAGAAAAGTTAGCTAAGGAGCTTGGAATCTCTCCAAAGACTTTAAGCAATAAATTTAATAAAGGTATATTTGGATCTAATGAAATTGAAGAAATGATAGAAATTTTAGATATAGATAATCCAATAGATATTTTTTTTGCTAAATAAGTTACTTAATAGGTAAAAAACATGGTGTGGATATAGATTATATGATGTATAAGATACCATATAATGCGAAAATAATATAAATAATTAATATTTAATTTTATTGGAGGGACAAGCTATGGAGGAATTATTAAAAGAAATTTTAGATGAAATAAAAAGAAAAGATTCAGAAGATAAACTTACCTATTCTCTTAAAGAGTGTTCTTATGTATCGGGGATAGGATTAAATACATTACAAGAAGAGGTAGCAAAAGACAATTCCAATTTTCCATTCTTTAAAATAGGAAAAAAAATAATGGTAGACAGAAAATTATTTCATCAGTGGCTCCAGAATATTTCCAAAACTCATGAGGAATTAAGAAGAGGATAAGTTAATTTAGTTTAATTTAGAAAATTATTAAAAGGAGAGGTTATGAATTTAAAAATGTTTAAGGAATATATTAGGTTATGTAAAAAGTGGGACAAAAACCCTACATGGATTGGAGTTAAGTTTTTTAAAAAAGCTTTTAAGTGATTTTATGAATATTTAATTTATGAGGGTTTTAGATAGAAAAATTAATGTAAAAGTTTTCAATCTCTAAAAGAGGTGTTGAGATATGAGTGAAGGATGGATAAAACTTTACAGAAATTTAAGAGAACATTGGATATGGGAAGATCCAGTAAAACTAAGATGGTGGATTGATATGTTACTTCAAGCAAATCATCATGATAAAAAGGTTGCACTTGGTAATGAAATAATTTTAGTAAGAAGAGGGTCTTTTCATACATCTGAATTAAAGTTAGCTAAAAGATGGTGTACTAGCAAAAAATCTGCAAGAACATTCCTTGGTTTATTGCAAAATGATGGAATGATAAATATGGTTAAATCTTTCAAAGGAACCACCATTGAAGTTAGTAAATATGGTGATTATCAAGGATATAATGAGGAAAAAGGAACTGCCTTGGAACCACATAAAATTGATGATTTTCAAGATAATAATATTTGTGAAAATAATTTTAAAGATAATGAAGTGAAAAATGGAACTACTAAAAACTCTAGTAATAACAATGGATTAGAGGATAATTTTGAAGAAGAAAAAACCACAAAAGAACCGTGCAAGAACCACTTTAGAACCATGCAGGAACTACAAAGGAACCGAGAGGTATACACAAACAATAATGATAAAGAATTAAAAGAATGTAAAAAAGGACAAGAAGGGAAGAAAACTAAATTACCTCTTCTTTTATTTCCAACAGATATTCATAAGTTGATTTATAAAGAAGTTGGTGATATTGCATATAGGACATGGTTTGCTGATTCGGACATAATTGAAAGGGCAGAAACTATTGAAATAATGCTTGATGACGAATTTAAAAAAAGTGTGGTTGAGAAAAAGTATGTTGGAAGGTTGGAAGGAATTTTGGGAAGAGGGTTGTTGTTGGTATAGTGAAATAAAATAATAAATTTATTTTTAGTATCTTTTATTATAATATCTAAATTATTTAATAGTTTGCACTTTTATAAACATGGTATAATGTGAGAAAATATAAATTAATTGGATGTGGAAATTTAAGATATTTTAGAGGTGATATTTTTGCAAAGTGATAATGACAAAAATGAAATAGAAAAATTAAAAACAATAAAAAGTGAATTAAAAACTGTTAATTATAATAGTAGTGAGTTAGATGTTAATAAAAGTATATCAAGTTTATTAGAAAGACCTAAATACATGGATAGTATATCAAAGATTACGAAGATAAGTAGTAGAGCATTTAATTATAGTGAAAGTATATCAAGTATATTAGAAAGACCTAAATATATGGATAGTATATCAAAGATCACGAAGATAAGTAGTAAAGCATTTAATTATAGTGAAAGTATATCAAGTATATTAGAAAAACCTAAATACATGGATAGTATATCAAAGATTATGAAGATAAGTAGCAAAGCATTTGATTATAACAAAAGTATATCAAGTATATTAGAAAAACCTAAATGTATGGACAGTATATCAAAAATTATGAATATAAATAGTAAAGCATTTGATTATAATAAAAGTATATCAAGTATATTAGAAAAACCTAAATACATGGATAGTATATCAAAAATTATGAAGATAAGTAGTAAAGCATTTGATTATAATGTTTTTGAGGAAATAAGTAAAATAGACTTTAACTCAGTGCATTTAAATACAAATGGAACAATAAGTTATTTAGATAAAACAATTAATATAGAGGATGAAATAATAGAGCCTATAGATGAAATTAATTTAGACAACAATGATATTTTATATGAACAGAAACTATATTCATTATTTACAAAAATAAAAATTAAACATCCCATAGTTATTTTTATAACATTAATGTTTTTAATAAATCCATTTTATGAATACTATATTGACCATGCAAAAACTATAATAGATAATAAAATGAAGGAAATAGAAATTAGTTATAATACAAGTACTGAGAAGCATAAAATTATTAAAGAGATAAAGAAAGAAATATCAGCTGAAGTTAATTTAAATTATTGTAAAAATAATAATTTTAAAAAAGCATTAAATGAATATAGGTTTGTTAAAGTGGAATGTTTGAATGTTAGAACCAGTAATTCTATAAATTCTAGGTCAATTTATGATTTAAGATTTGGCGAAGTAGTAAAAATATTAAAAAAAAATAAAAATTGGTCTTTAATAGAATATATAGTTGATGAAAATGTAGTAATTAAAGGATGGGTATATACTAGATATATAGGTGAATTTAAGTGATAATGTTAAATTTAAATAAAATATTTAATTATCATAATAGGATTTATATAGTTAAAAATATAAATGTAAAAAATCACTCATGTATAAAGCTAAAGCTTATACATGAGTGATTTTTTTAGAAAGAAAGAGTGTTTTAAAAAACGATTATTTTACTTCAAATTTTGTGACTTCTCTTTGTGTTAATTGAGCAGCAGATGCGTTAGTAAGCAAGCCTTTGCTTGTTAAGAAAAATTCCTTATCAACTATAAGCTGCATTAAAGCTTTTACTTCTTCTGCTGATATATCTGGTTTAACACCACTTATAGTAAGTGTTGTTTTAGAATCAGCTTGATTTACGAATGTCATTGATAAAATGTATTCCATATTGAATTACCTCCTTTTTAATTTGTTGACTTGATAATTTGAAATTACTCACTCATTAGCTTAGAAGTATCAGTTATAAAGAAATTCCTACAGTCAGCAGCTAAGTTCTTTTCAATTTCTTCTGCAACTTCAAATACTTCATCAGGTGTTTTCTTTGGATTTACATTAGAAAAACTTTTTTTAGAATAGATTGGATCTCCAAGTTTATCAGTTCCTTTTTGTACCTCAATAGCAAGAGTACAACCAGTTTGCAATTTGTTAATAGCCATAATGTTTACCTCCTTTAATTTGATTTCATATAGGATATATGTGTTTGGAGGAGGAATTACATGGTGGAGAGAAAATTTTTTAAAATTTATATTTTGTAATTTTAAAGCTAGAGAATATGTTGTTTGAGAGTCATGTAACTAAATAAGCTGATTGAGGTATATTAATGAATACATTTAAGAGTTTTTTATTTGTATATACAATAATTTGATGTTAGAAATTATAAGTATATAAAAGCTACAAAAATTAAAATAGTTAGGATAAAGTAAATCAAGTGAGTATGAAGTTAGTGTGTAGAATAGACTTTAGACTGATAAATGGAGAGCTATATCATAAATAAATGAGACTTTTACTATTTTAGGGTATGGTTTTATAGGATAGGTTATTAGTGAAATATATAATTTTTATTGTTATTATAAATAAACTCATATATAATAAATCAGTAATTTATAGAAGTTGATAGTCTAAAACAACTATGTTATGCTAGTAAAACGAGGTGAGGTAAATGGAAACATTATTAGACGGAATAGATGAAAAAAAGGAAGTATTAAAAACTTCTGAAGTAATAGAGTATTTAGGTGTTAGTAAGCATAAGTTAAACAAAATGATTAAAGATGGAAAGATAAATGTATATAAAAATGAAAAAAATAGGAATGAATTTTCTAAAATAGAAATAGAAAAATATAAAGAAGAACATGGGGATAGTTTAGAGCCATCAGTAGATGCAAGAAATAATATGAATGAGTTAACAGGTAAAGAATGGTTACCAGAAACAAAAAGTTTTTGGTATCAAAAAGGATTAGGTGCAAGTCATCCACATGCTCAAATAGAAAGACAGCATCCAGCTCCTTTTTCATTTCAAGATGTACAAAGGTTAGTATTATTTTTTACAAAGAAAGGTCAAAAAGTATTAGATCCATTTAGTGGAACAGGTTCTACAGTAAAAGCATGTGCCGTTTCAGAACGTATTGGAGTAGGAATTGAATTATCAAAGCATTGGTGTGATTTATCAAAGTATAGAATAGAATATGAAGTTGGTGAAGGTGAATCATTAAAGCATACATTTATTAATCAAGATTGTAGAGAAGCTTTGGATAATATGGATAAAGAAAGTATAGACTTAATTGTTACTAGTCCTCCATATTGGTCTATATTAAATAAAAAAATAGACCACAAAACTAAAAAGAGAGCTGAAGAAGGATTAGCTACAAATTATTCTGATGATAAGAAAGATTTAGCTAATATTGATGATTACAATGAGTTCTTAGATGAGTTAAAAGATGTATTTATCAAGAGTGCTAAAGTATTAAAGGAAAATAAATATATATGTGTTATTGTATCTGATTTTAGAAATAAATCAGAATTTGTAAGCTTTCATAGCGACCTTATTCAAATTATGAATAAGTCAGAAGTAGATAGTAAACATGAATTGATGTTACAAGGCGTAAAAGTGTTATTACAAAATCATAAAAGTTTATTACCTTATGGTTATCCTTTTTCTTATGTTGAAAATATACATCATCAATATATTTTAATATTTAAAAAGCAAGTAAAGAAAGCTAATAAAAAAACTAAGGATAATAGTAAGGAAGAGAATAAAAATGGATTGGGATTATAATAGAACATATGTGGGTAATAGTGATGATATATTGCCTAAAATGTTAGAGGATGAATTAAAATTTGACTTAATATTAACAGACCCTCCGTATAACTTAAAAAAAGATTTTGGGAATGATAGTGATAATTTATCCATTTCTGAATTTATTGAAATAAATAAAAAAAGATTATCAATATGCAAAGATTTACTTAATAAGAATGGTAGTATAGTTTGGTTTGGAATACATCATTACATATGCTTTATTCAGTGTATAATGTATGAATTAGGACTGTTTTATAGAAGAATGAATATATGGAGATATGAAAATGGGTTTTCTCGTTCTAAGAAAGTACCTCAAGCACAATATGAACCTTTTTTATGGTTCTCTAAATCAGATAAAAAATGGACTTATAATGTAGATGATGTTAGAGTACCATACAAAAGTCAGGAAAGATTAAAAAATCCTGTATACTATAAGAATTCAAAGGGAGAAACGATAGAGTGGAGACCTAATCCATTAGGCGCAATGAGAAGTGATATATGGGAATTTCCAACATTAGCAGGTAAGATATTTAAAAATGAAAGAACAGAGCATCCAACTCAGAAGCCTGAAAGTTTAATAAAAGAACTTATAAAAGCATTTTGTCCAAAAAATGAAGAAGGGTTTTATGATGGAATTATTTTAGATCCATTTCATGGCTCAGGTACGTTAGGAGTATGTTGTGAAAAGCTTAATAGAGAAGGGCATAATATAAAATGGATAGGTATAGAGTTAGAAGAAAAATGGGTAGAAATAAGTGAAGAGAGAATAGCAAAAAAAAATTAGAGCAATTAATTGCTCTGATTTTTTTATTTATTGACTTCAAGAACTGATTTAAAACCTTGAGTTAAGTTTATATTTTTATCTAAAATATTTTCTATATATTGTCTAATAGATAAGTTATTACAGTCTGAATAGAAACTAAGTGTAATAAGATTAATTTTCTTTAAGTTCCATATTAATAGAAATAAGGCACCTATTGAAATGGAATTAATTTCTATATTTAATACGTTTTTTATATCTTGTATAACTCTCCAATATTCACTACGTGTATTAGGTAATTCTAAACTTATAATTAATGGGTATATATCACTATAATGTTTAGAATATCGAGAACATATTACCGCAATATCATCTAAAATATTTCTAGGTGAATTTAAAAGGTCATTACCAAATTCTATTTCACATACACCTAATTTTTCTGAATTACCCATAATTCCATCCATTCTAAAGTTGTTGTCACCAATTCTAGTTGAATTATAGGTTGTACCTAATGAAAGTAATACATTTCTTACTAGATTATTAGGGAGACTAGGATTCTTTTTATTAATTTTTGAAATATTATCATATAAATTACCTAAAGCTAGATCACTTTCACAGATAATTACACCTTCAAAAGTTATTTTAAATAAATTTTGAAAATTATCATAGAATTCATCTATATCAATATCTTTATAAAATTTATTATCATCTTTAGAAATTGTATTATTTAATACAGCAGAGTTATTATCTATATAGATTGCTTTTATTGGACATCTATAAGAACAAAGACCACAACTAATACATTTTTCTTTATTTATAATAGGAGTATATTTCTTTGTGTCTATAGAAATAGCATCTACTGGACAGACTATTTTAGATCTATCATAAGAAAAATCTGATAGAGCCTTCAAAGATAATTCTGAATCAGAAAATTGATAACAGGGTGTATTGGGACATTTTAAGCAAGATGAATTAACACAATTACCATTTTCAAAATAAATAATAGATGGCTTTGATGGAGAAACTTTAATTTTAGATATTAAATTTACATTCTTCAAAAATAATGGATTAGATCTAGTTATATTTTGTTTTAAAAGTTTAGACATTAATTATTCCTCCTGCTTTAGCTAAAGCATTTATATTTATAGTTTTATTGTTAAATAATGAGTTCACTGCCATTATAGTTAATGTTTTAAAATCAATAAGTGAAATGTTTATATCAAATGTAGTTTTTATATCTGTTATCAATCTGAGAACATCAGACCTATTGTTTGGTAGATTAAATCCAAGTGCTATTGATATTGTTTCATAATCAGTTTTATATTGTTCACTATTCCTTGATAGTAAAACTATTTTGTTTTCTAAAGCTTGTCTTACTGCTTTTGTGGATATGTTGGTTTCTTCTCCAGGAGATTTTATCTCAATAGGAATACTAAATTCATTATCTATAATAAGTGCATCAAATCTTTGATAGTTTTCACCTTGTCTTGATACCCTACATGTTAATCCTAAAATATTAAATAAATAACCAATTAGAGGATAGAATACATCTTGATTATCTCTTGAATGTTTTTCACAAAATAAATCAACCACTTTATAAATATCTTCATTATCAGTATATAATTTTTGTAATTCTTCTTCAGCAATATTAGAAATTTTGTTTGTAGATTCTATGTTGGAAAATTTTAATATGGTATTTAAATTACAGTAATCTATTTTTACCGAATCTATTGGTTTTGTAATAGTATAGGTACCAGTTACATTGTTTTTTACGCTAGATAAAAAATCAGATAAAGCTTCATCAACTATTTTGCTTTCTATTGTTTGATATGGTGAAAATAATATTGAACTATTATTAAAGTTACTCTTAACTAATTCAAAATCATATTTTAGAGTATCAATTAATGGTGAAATATCAAATCCACTTCGTTCTAACATTGAAAATATTGATGTACGAATTAATTCTTTTTTTGTATTTTGAATATTATCAAAAATTAAGAATTTATCGTTAGATGTATAGTGAACCGAACAGCGAATATCCAATGAATCTTCCATAGATAGTAATATCTTTTCACCTTCAGTAGTTAATTTTAAAAATTTGGTAGCACCTATATTTGAATAAATGCTTTTAAGACTTGTCTTTTCTATCCAACCACAAGCTGATAACATTGCAATAGGAAAACGAGTGTAATTACCTAATGTAACTGTTGATATCTCTAAATTAGCAGATAGTAATTTTAATGCATCTTTAACTTCAATATAATTTTTGGTTTGTCTTAAATCTTTTATATAATTAATTTTATCATTATAATCCTTAACATCTGTATCATCAATACTCATAGGTGCAAGTATCATTTCATCTCGAGTTAATATACCGTTTAAATCTTTTAGAGATTTTAAAATACAATAAAAAGGACGTATATTTTGAGATTTATTTTTTATTACATTATTAGGGTAGTTAATTCCTAACAAGCATTCTTTAAAAAGAGGAAATGCATCAATTGCAGTTGCAACATGCTGTCCTATAAATGTAAATGAAAAATTAAGGTTTTTACCAGAAGTAGATTTTATCCAACCTAAAGATCTAAATAATTCAGAGTACATTTTACATTGATTATAGAGTGGTTGAAGTGCTTTTGAAGAATCATTTGACTGTTCAATTGCACGTTTACCAGCAAAACCTCTACAAGTTATATAGCTTTCGCAAGCTAAAACTTCTGTCATATCATCTAATGTAAAAAAATATCTATCATGCAAAGCATTATATGTTAATTTAAAAATTTGAATAAAGTTATTAGGGTTAGTCCCTGGATTTGGAAATCTAATCAATTTTGTATCCTCCGTAAAAGTTATTATTAATATAAATTACATAAATTTATATTTCTAATTATACAATTAAATGGATACATTTTCATTTAATTTAGGAATAATTTTATAAATAAAGAAAATAATAAATGATATTTTGGTAAATATAAAGAAATTAAAAATAATCTATAAATATGAATTACTATTATAATAAAATCTCTTACTTGTAGTAAAATATAAATGAGACCAAAAATACATTAATAATAATTGAAAAATTTAAAAAATGTTGAGCATGATTTAAGTGGATATGTACTTATAGCTGAAAATATTTTAGATATTGAAGTACCTAAACAAGATATATTAAAAAATATAATAGCTGAATATATTGATTTAATAGAATACTTTAGTGTTAAAAGAAAACCGTCTGATATGCTGGTGGTTATACCATTAAAAGTTATGAACATTCTTAAACAATGTTTTTACCACAAACTTTGTATTACTAGTAAGTTAATACTGATAATACAAAAAATTTAAGTTTAATGTAAATTTTAAATTTCAAGGTTATATTTTTTACATAAATAAAATTCAACAATTAAAAAAACGCTCTTATATATTTTTTAGGCTTATAGCTGCAGAGCAAACCACCCGTCTTACGGGGGCATTACTCTTTTAGAAATATATATATTTAAGATTAAAAAAATCCTTGATTGTAAACTTAGTTGGATTTAAACATGATATTCTTCAGGGAATAAAACAACCAGGAGATAGAATATCCAAGCCATTCATACTTTATTTATGGCTATTCTATCTCCAATTTGTTATATTCCTATGTAGCTAATTTATAGATGTTGGGTATAAGAGCTGTGCTAAAGAAGAAGGGCAAAGAAGAACAGCTCATATACTGTCTAAGTATTTCTCTGTGGTCAAGGAACGGTATGGACAATCTTAATAAAAAGATTAAGTATAGATGTGATTTTATAGTTGGTGCTGCTTTTAATTAAGCTAGTCCAACCTAAAAATATAATGAATCAAGGTTGCTTCAAACTTTACCTTCTGGGCATAAGTTAAAAATAGACAAGCGAAATGCTAGTCCATTTATTAACCTATGCTTATCTTTTATTTAGTTTATTATTTCAATTATTTAATAAGCACTTAGTTATTAACATTTTTTAGAAGAATATAATTTTTATATGGATAATTATATTATGGTATTTAAAGTTTATAAAATATTTTAACTATAAGTTTATAGTATAGTAGTTATTATTAGTAGTATAGCTATACCGTATATACCATCTAACTTAATTATTAATGGCACCTATTCAATCACCCAAAATAGTACAGGATATTACCTGTTATTTCTAAGCATATATGAGTTTTACGGCAAGCTCCAACCTCATATATACTAATAAATCACTAGGATTAATCTAGTTCTATGTTTAGGTACCCGATTGGGTGCAGAAGATAAAAGACCTTTTGCTCCGTAAGTTAAAAATTAAAGAAAGGTCATATATCTTCTTATATTCTAGGTATAAGTGCTGGTGCTAAAGAAGAAGATTCAAGGAGAGCAGCACCTATACCATTAAACATAATATTCTTAGCATTCGATAAAGCTTGATTAATCTTGAAGCACAACATTAACTAACCTTTACCGAATTTTGTTCTAGAATTTTTACCACCGCTAAATGTATTGTGATTTTTAATAATCTAAGTTTTAATATTTATTCTTTAAAGACCGCACTTGATAAAATCCGATAAATTGATAGCACTAAATTTAACGTATTTTAACGAGTGCTTTCATGTACTAATACTACCCCGACCGCCACCCCTAAATTATATTTTCTTTTATCATGTTCTTTGTTTTGGCAGCTAAGATTCTATCATAAAAAAAGTTAATAATGTCAAGGAGCTAAGCTTTTTAAGCAGATTGACATTATTAATTTTTTATAAGGTTTTTTCTTTAGGCAAAACAATACCTAAGGCTTGTCACATAATTGAGTAGTTGATTTTATAGTGATTAAATAATTTTAAGGTTGTACTAATTTAGGAATATAATAATATAAAGGCTATGCCTTTATATTATTAGTTATATGTAATTAATCCATAGCTTGTAAATTCAGCTACATTTAAATAATCCTCACCAAATGATTTATAATCTATGTAATTTCTTATTGCATCTGGGATAGAATAGCATTCTTCAAGTATGTACAAGCCATAATCTTCATAGCTGTTAATATTACAATCTAAGTTGTAATTATCTACATTTTTAATTGCATCTTTAATATTATTTTCAAATCCACATTCTAAAGCTGCTTTTACTATATCAATTTGATAATCTCTAAGCATTTCAAGATCAAGAACTATTTCATTTATAGTATTTAAATTATCGTATTCTGAAATACTCCAAACATGATCCAAACTTGATTCAAAATCAGTTATAAAATATTCCTCATAATTGATATTATCAATTCCTATTTCATTAAAACATTCTTTTAACTCATCATCTGTAAATGGAAGTGAAATCCATTTTCCAACTAATTCACCTTCATTATATTTTCCTAAATTAGTAACAAAAACATTAATATCAACATTACCCAATTTTTACACTACCTTTCTTATCTCTATATTGTTATTATTGCCAATAATTAAAAATATTATTCAATAAAGTGTATATAAAATAAATTAAATGGAAATAATATTAATAGGGAAATTTATTAAAAGGGGATTTAAATTAGGAAAGGAAGTATTGAGAAAATGAGATTTGATTTAGAAACATCAGAATTATTGTATGAGGTTAGATTTCAAAGTTTAAATTTAAAGGAAAACTATACATATGAGCAATTATATAAAAATATTGATGGGGAATATTTTATACATTTTATAGGTGGAAAATATAGTGAATATGCAGTTAAAATTTCTTATTTAGAGTATAAAGAAGGGGAAGGAAGTTATTCTATAAATAAATATGAGATTGATTTTTGGAAAAATACTTCACTTAAAATGCAAGAGAAATTTCCGAATCAATATACGATAATAGATTGGGAGAAAGAAAAAAATGAATCTATAATTTTTCAACCTTATATACCATTAGAAGAATTACCGTTTTAATACATAAATACGGACCATTGGAGCCATGCTCTAATGGTCCACACTATCTAAGATGCAAAATAAAAAACAACATTATGATAAAATAAATAAATTTTAAGGACAAGCTATAAAAGTAATTTTGGCAACCACTTGTGCATAATCTAAAATAAAAATATTCAAACTGCTTAAGAGCTTTGACCTCTTGAATATTTCTTATTTTTAGATGATACAATATTAGTCCAAAAGGACCATGTAAAAAGGCAATAAACATGAAAAAATTATGTTTATCGCCTTATTTTTATGCAACATTATTAGAATCATCATTAGATTTATTAGTATCAATAACAACTCCAAGTTTAGTTGAAATTATGGTATTTAATTTATTAATTGAAGCACTTAAAGAGTTTAGTTGCTTTTCTAGTCGTATAAGTAGATATGCACTTACTGCTACTGGAAAGCCAACATTACCTATAAGGCTTACTAATTCATTAATATCCATGAAATCACCTCCTACATAGAATATATGTGTAGAGGGTGATTATTTTATTTAGATTATTAATAATAATCTAATGATAAGAATAAAACTTATTAAAATCATAAATAAATTTAAATTACTAAATATATTACATAGTTTCAACTCTTTATCTGTTTTATTATTAAGTTTACTATATAAATAATATAATAAAGCTCCTGGAATTATTATCATAGTAGTAAATGAAAAAATTGAATTAGCATTTAAGTTTAATAATGGTGAATACTCAATATTATAAAGTTTTATTTTACTAAGGATAAAGTAAAAAATAACAATTGACATATAGGATATATACATAAGTTTGTATTTTAATTTTACATTGGATAAATTATAGCTTTTTATAAATGCTTTCATATCATCACCTCATCTTAAAATATTGACAACATGAAATTTATTTAAACAAGTATTAGTATATATCATCATTTATTATGTGCTTATGGTAATAATCTATAGCAATATCAACAATAGTGCTTACACAAACATTTATATCTGGGTGTATGCTTTTAAGTTCATTTATTTTTCTAACAGTAGAATTGCGAAGAGTATAACTTCTTTTTATATTAGCAGCTTCTCCATCAATAGGTGGTGCAGCTCCATTAGCTATAGGTGTATTTCTATTATCAAATAATAGGGGATTGGAACTAATGCTATTATTATTAATGTTATTAGGGTTTGATTTTATTGCTTCATTAACCTCTTCTTTAGTTTCTATTAGTGAGTTATTATCATTAATATTTTTATTTTCAGGAACTAAATCATCTTCAAATGAAAATAATTGAATAGAGTTTTCACCAGTTGGTATGTAATCAGTAAAGCCACATTCTTCAACCTCTTCTTCATATGCTATATCATCTTTATCTATTTTAAATTCTTTTTTTCTTGCCATTAAATTTTTCTCCTTATATTTATTTAAAAAATATATATGTTTTAGATTCTAAAAATCTAAAATTCTTAAGAAGAAAAGAATAAATAAATTTTAGAACTTAAGAATATTAGAATTTAAGAACTTAAGAATTTGCTTATAAAATGCGCCTTTAGGGATAGTTCAGAATGAAAAGTGGAAGATAAAGAGTTGATAATTGAGAGCGGATAGTGGAGAGTTTAGGATAAAATTCCTTTGAGGAATTTTTAAAAATATATTTTTAGAAAAGCTGAGCTTTTCAACCCAAACTTTCAATTATCAATTTTCAACTCTCAACTTCATAATTGTTGGAATTTTAAATATATAAACATATATTTTATTTAACAATTAATTTTTATTGTTAATATTTTTTTATGAGGTGTATGTTTATGATTAAAAATAATATTAAAATTTGTTCAGAGGGTAATGATTGTTTTGATAAAAAGCAAATAGCTTTAGCTATAAGAAATGCTACTCTTGATGACTCTATGGAGTGTTCTTTAATTGAAGATGGAATTATAAGTGGCTGTGAAAGCTGCAGCTTAAAGTTTATATGTGATGGTATTGAGGATCTATCAGATGAGTATATTGAGCATACTACTAAAGTAGTAAGTACATTTAATTTTGATTAACCTTGGACACCACTAGGGTAGTACAAGGTGTCCTTGCCTTTATGGCATGGACATAGAATTTTAAGTAATTGAATATTTTAAGAACATAAAAGAATTTTAAATATGATACTGCAAAGCTCGTATTATATTTTTAATTCTTTTTTTATTGCAGAAAAATGCTGAAATAATGATTTTAAAATACAAGAAACGTCCTTAGACAATAGGTTGTCTAAGGTGGACACCCCTGGGGAAGTCCAAGTGCAGCTCCTAGAACATGAACTGACTTTGGACAATTTATTTGTCCATAAGTGGACTCCATTGTGGAGGTCTAAAGTGAATAGGGTATTAGTAAATGTTTAGTTAGCGCAGCGTTATACATATGCACTCCAACGGGTACCTAAACATAGGACTAGATTAATCCTAGTTATTTTCTTAGTATATATGAGGTTGCAGCTTGCCGTAAAACTCATAGATGCTTAGAAATAACAGGTAATATCCTGTACTATTTTGGGTGTTGGGATAAGTGCCTAAAGTATTAATTTATAGTATAGAGGTAGTAGTGATAGTAGGAATACAATAATAAAAAATTAATTAATATTAGATTTATAAAAAAGATTAATTAATAGTATTAGATGCAGATAAAAACTAAAGAATGATTATTTAAGAAGGTATATATTTGATTATAAAAATTAATTTATATGAGTTGTAAGTGTTATAGCAAGAAATTAGATGAAGTTAAATGAATGATGATAGAAGAGGGGCATTTACTTAGACAAGTTTTATTTAAGGCGACTTTGGAGCATTTATTAAAGATTGTCTAAGTATTCCTTTCTGTCCACTGAATAGGTGGACTGTGGCGGAGCAAATGAAAAGCGCAAGGGAATAGTGGTGGCTAGAATGGGAGGGGGTGGATTTTCTTTTGCGGAGCTTATACATGAGAATTAACTCAAAAAACATTATTTACATTATAAAGTTATAATTATATTTGTTAATTATTTAATGAACAATTTAGAATAAACTATTTTATTATGATGAAAAAAATATTAGTTTATTAATATAACAAACTTTAACAAAAAGGTTAATTGATGTATTATATATATATTAGAAAAAAATGGGGGAAACTATGGAATTAATAGAGTATAAGAATTGTTTATATAAAACATTGCAAGAAATATATCCTATATATTTTAAGAAAAAGATTTTAAGAAAAATGTCTGAAGATGGAGCAATAATAAATGATAAAAGAAAAAATTTAAATGGTCAAATAAGTATGATGATTAATGTTTCAGATATTGAATCTATAGATGATAAATTAAGATATATATTAAAAAATAGTGAGAACGAATTTTGTAAGGGAATATATAAATATATAGAAGAATTTGAATATGAAAAAGAATATAGAAATACTTCATTTTTTAAAATAGATGGGTATTCTACAAATAGACTAGAAAAATTAATTGAAAGTGGGTTAGTTAAAAGATATATAAAGAATTGTAATATATATGACGATATTAATGATAAGTTTATAAATCCAACTATTAAAGAAACACAAGACGATCTTTACATAAAATTTAATCACAGTCTAAAAAATAGACATGCAGAAGAAATAAAATATGTAATTATGGCAATAATACACATTAAAGAAAAGATACTAGAAATAAGATTGGACAGAGTGGGAGCTGAGTATAAAAATCCTAATAATGATTTTTATGCTACTATGATTGACAATACAAAAAAAGTAGTATCAAAATTATTTTCTATAAATATAATTAATATAGACTTTAAAGCTGTAGTAAATTATATGAAGGATGAAAAAGATGAAGTATATATTTATGCACAAAAAATGACAAGAAATGGTAGCGTAGCATATTTAGAGGCAGTAAATAATAAAGAAACAATTAATAATGAAGATTTAGTAATTCCTATACTTGGAGAGCTTAAATCATTTATTAAAGATAATAGTGAACTTTTAAATAAAACTAATGATACACAGCAGATAAAGTTAAAACTTCAAAATTTAATTGAAGAGATAGAAATAACATCAGATTTACCCAAAGTTAAAATAACTTGGATTAATGAAAATATAAGAGTTGGGATTGATCATGAATATAAAGGAAGGGAATATAGTTTCTTTATGTATTATGATGAATTAAATGAAGGCAAGGAGAGGATGAATCATGTTAGAGAATACCTTATCAATTGTCATAGAGAACTTGAAAATCAAACATAATTTAACAGATTATCAGATAAAACAATTATCAAAAAGTATGAAATTTTGGAAAACTGGAGATTATATTTACCCAGGACACATAAAATCAAAATTAAATATATCAATTATTTCTGCATATGAAATATTAGAAACAATTAAGCTAATGGGAATCTTAGATAATGTATATGAGGTATATTGCCGTAAATGTTCTAAAAGTAAGGGAGTGTTTTTAGATACATTAACAGACATAAAGGAAGATTTATGTTGTGATTTTTGCAATTATAAATTTGATGCATTAAAAGATACTATTACGCTATATAAGGTGATTTATAATGGAAAATAGTAACTTAAATATAGAATATGAAGGAAGAGCTATTTCAACTAGTGATTTTTTAAAGTTTATTATAAAAGATAGTATTAAAACTTTTAATGAATTGACTGCGTGGAAAGAAAATGATTATTTAGAGTTTAAAAAATTACTTAAAGAACTTAAAGACGTAAATGGAACACATAATATTAAAAGTACTGAGAAAGGGGATAAGTTAGAAATACTTGTTAGATTTATAATAAGAAAAACTTACTTTTTCAAAGTTTATGGTAATGTAACGACTGGAACTAATGAAATAGATCAGGTTGTTATACTTAGCGAAGAAGGAAAACAAGCATTGAAGCAATTTCAAATATCAAGAGAATTGATTCCTATATATAGTGATTTATTTTTATGTGAATGCAAAAATTATAAAAGTTCACTTGGTGTTACATGGATAGGAAAATTTTATGGATTATTAAATAGTTGTGATTGCAATTTTGGAATTATATTTAGTGCAAAGGGATTAACGGGGAAAGAAGATGAGTGGAGAAATTCCTTTGGATTAATTAGAGTTTTTAATATGATTGAGAAGTATAGACATAATAGAAGATTTAATATCATTGAATTTAATATAAAAGACTATGAAAAAATAGCAAGTGGTATTAATTTTTTTAACTTAGTTGAAGCTAAAATAAATGCAATGACAATAGCAACTCAGCATGAACAATTATTATATGATAATAAACATGAAGCGGAAAATAAAATAAAAACATTGATTCAAGAAATATCAATATAATAGTTTTATAGCTAACAATATATTGAAAGAGTAAAAAACAAGGTTAAATTCACCTTGTTCTTTTAGTTTATATAAGTATTATTATTAAAAATATCAATAATTCTACCAATCTTTTTAACCACATCTATTTTCCTTTTAGCTGCAGTAGAATAGCATATATCTTTTAAATTAGAATAAAGTCTAATTGTATTATTTTTAAAGAATATAAAATCAATAAGTTCCTGCTCCTCTTCTGTTAGATTTTTAATAGCTGCTTTTAGCATTTTTAAATCACATTGATTGCAAAGTATCTCTTCTAAATTTTCATTATTTGAAGGTAGCGTATGTTCAAGATTATCTGTTAGAGTAAGAGCAGAAGATCCTTCTGAATTATCTCTATTTTTAGATCTTTTTATAAGATCATTGAGATTATTCTTTATTCCATTAGTTGCGTAAGCTACAAATCTATGTTTTTCTAAATTATAAGAATTTAAGCATTTGAATAAATTCTTATAACATTCATTTTCTATATCATCTTTATCATATCCATGTATGAAGGTTTTTCTTGAAAGGTTTTTTATGAAAGGCCTAAATTCTTCAATTAGTTTTTCTTTAGATAAATTATCCCCATGTTTAGATTTTTTAGCTAACATTTCAACATATTTTAAGTCCATATATACCTCCTGAATATATTTCAAAGTACTATATATAGAATTTACCTAATAAAATAAACACTATATATAGTATATATGGTTATGAAACATATATACCATATGGAGGTGTATAAAAATGAAAAATATAAAAACTTTAGCAATTGATATTGGACATAATGTTAATTTTGATGGTGGAGCTGTTGGAATTAGAAAGGAAGATGAACTTAATAAATTAGTGGGAGAAGCGTTAATTAATAAATTTAAATCTACTAATATTAATGTTATTAACTGTACTCCTTATAATGCAGTAAGTTTACATGATTCTTTAAATCAAAGAATAGTTGCAGCTAATAAAGGAAAGGCAGATTTGTTTATATCAATACATCATAATAGTGGTGGTGGAAGAGGCGCAGAAGTTCTTTGCCTTACTGGTGGAATAGCCGAGAAAGCTGGAAATTCTGTATTAAATGAACTTTCTAACATTGGATTTTATAATAGAGGGGTTAAGGGGAGAAGAGATTTATTTGTAATTAATCAAACTATTATGCCAGCGTTATTAATTGAGTGTGCTTTTTGTGATAGTGCAAATGATATGAATGGATATAATCCAGAAAGTGTTGCTAATTCTATATTTAAAGGAATATGTAATGTATTTGATATTTATAGTAATAATGATGTTGGATTTAATGAAAATGAGGTTTATTATAATGTAGTAAAGGGTGATACTTTGTGTAACATTGCTAGTAAATTTAACACTACAGTAGATAGATTAGTGGACCTTAATGGTATTAAAGATAAAAATATGATTTATATTGGACAGGATATTAGAATAAAATAGATAAAAAATTAAAGTCATATGAGCATTAAGTTCATATGGCTTTAATTAATTTACGAGAGAAAAGGTAAGTATAAATTTAAAATATAACAGGTGATTTAAAGTTAGATTTTAAATTTATACTAAAAAAATTATTATTTATTATAATAATTGACTGATTTGATAAATATTATACAACTTAAGAAAAATATAAATAAAATATATTAGCAATTAGTAAAATTAATGAAAAAATAAAGTATTATAGTAATTTTATTTAAATATTGAATTTAAATGTAATAATAGGTAAAATAATACGGTGAATGGAAATTAAAAAAATAGGGGGAAAAGTACATGAAAAACTTTAAAAAGCTACTTTCAGCATTACTTGTATTTTGTGGATTAGCAATTTTAAATCCTGTACAGGCTAATGCAGCATGGAAACAAAATAATACTGGTTGGTGGTATACACAAGGAAGTTCTCATTCTATAGGGTGGGAACAAATAGATGGAAAATGGTATTACTTTGATTCTACTGGATATATGAAAACAGGTTGGATTAATGACAATGGTACTTGGTATTATTGTTGGTCAAATGGTGAAATGGCTCAGGATTGTTATGTTGGAAACTATTATTTAAATAGTAATGGTGTTTATACTACTAGTACAGGAAATTCAAGTGGTAGTGGATATAATACAAATAGTCAAACAGCTTATTTATCAGCAACAGGAAGTAAATATCATAGAATTCCTAATTGTGGTAAGATGAATCCTAATACTGCAACTAAAACTACAGTTGATAAAGCTAGTCAAAACCATCAACCTTGTGAAAAATGTTGGTAAAGTTTAATTAAACATAATAAAAATATAGGTAATATAGAAAAATCTATACACCGCTAGTTTATTAGGTAATTTTAACGTCTTAATTAATTTATTGATGAATATTAGTAATAATATGCAATTATAATTATAAAAATAGGAGGAGTAATGTTGGGAATATTTGGACTTATTTTAGGATTCATAGGATTTATGGGGATAATAATTACAAGTGGATTATGTTTTTATTCTAGGTATAGCACAAAATGTAAGTATAAACCTAAACAAATATTAATGTTTTTTATTGTTTTTAGTATGGCTTTAGTTGTTTCATCTGAAATTTTATGGACAGACTCAAATAAAGAAAATAAAATTAATAAAAGTAATACTGAAGAAAGTAATAAGATAATAAAATAATATTATAAATAAGAAAGGGGATTAAAAATGAAAGCTACTAAAAAATTGCTTAGCTTATCTATGGCAATATTATTGTCGACATTTAGTTTAGGATGTAAACAAGCTAATGCTATAAGCACAACTAATACAAATACAACTAATACTCAAGTCGCATCTTTATCTAATATGAAAATACATTATATAGATGTAGGACAAGGTGATTCGGAGCTAATACAAGTCGATAATAAAAACATTTTAATTGATGCAGGATGCAATGATAGTAAAGCATTAAATTATTTAAAATCTATAGGAATTAATAAGTTAGATTACGTTATAGTAACACATCCACATGAAGATCATATAGGTGGAATGACAAGTGTAATAAATAATTTTGAAATTGGAGAATTTTATGCTCCAAAAGTTAATCATACAACAAAGACTTTTGAAAATATGGTGAAATCACTTCAAAATAAATGTTTAAAAATTACAGCTCCAAAAGTAGGAGATACTTTAACAATAGGGAATGCTACAATGCAATTTTTAGCACCTAATAGTGATAAGTATGAGGACTTAAACAACTATTCTATAGTTACTAGATTGAAATATGGAAATAAAGCCTTCATATTTACTGGTGATGCTGAAAGTTTATCAGAAGGTGAAATTTTAGCAAAGCAATTAGATATACAATCAGATGTGCTTAAATTAGGTCATCATGGAAGTTATTCTTCAACAAGTAACGAATTTTTAAATAAGGTTAATCCTAAATACGCTATAGTTTCTTGTGGTAAGAATAATGATTATGGTCATCCACATAAGGAGACAACAGATAAATTAAATAAAAAAGGAATTGAAATCTTTAGAACTGATACTAATGGTACTATAATAGCAACTTGTGATGGAAATAATATTAGCTTTAATACTAATTCAGTAAATATTACAAATAGTAATCAAAATACATCTAAAGATGATTCCAACAACAAAACTAATACAGTATGGGTAGCTAATAAAACAGCAAAGGTATATCACAGCAGTAAGGAATGCAGTAATATGAAATCTCCAACTGAAATGTCTTTGCAAGATGCACAAACAAAGGGCTTAAACCCATGTTCAAAATGTAGTAAATAGATATATAATAAAAACGTCTATGCATAATTCAAAATTTAAGCATGGACGTTTTTAACATGAAAAAAAGTATATACTATCTATTGAAAACTAGTGTGGGAAAAGTGTGGGAAAATAAGAAAAACACCAGTGATTTAATTACCTTAAACACTGATGTTTACTACAATGGTGACCCATACGGGAATCGAACCCATGATTCCACCGTGAGAGGGTGGCGTCTTAACCGCTTGACCAATGGGCCTCACAACAAGTTTGATTATACGCCTTTATTTTTTTTATGTCAATATTTCCTGTAAATAAATTTATTTTACAAAAATTATAAAATTAAAATTTAAAATTAACCTAAATAGGAACTAGTATTTTAAATTGTAAAAGTAATTAATTAACACACTTATAATAAATAAAATTATGTTGGACATACTAAATTTAGACTAATTATAAATTGAATGTTAGGAGGGATTTTAATGCCTAAAGATAGTCAACCAGATAATAAAACAGCAAGAATGGAAAAATGTAATTATCAAACTCCAATAACAGAAGAAGGTCATAATCATAATCCTAATGCAAAACATAAATCTGTAAAAAGAGAAGGTTTTTCAAGTCAGCATTATAACAGAGCTGGAAATTAATTTTATTAAATTATAGAAGAAAATGGTGTTAATATTAATAAATAAAAATTAATATTAACACTTTTTTTTTACTTTTACGCATAAATTAGTCGAATACTGTTTTTAAAATAATTACTTTAAATATGATAAAGTGTTAAAATATTTAACTGTATAATGAAAAAAAATAAAAAAACCACATATTTTGTTTACATAATAATATTTTTTCCATATAATAGTTAATGTATGTTAATTTAAATGTTGAAATTTAACAAGTTGAGGAGGAATATAGTGAGTAAAAGAGAGGGCTTTTCAAGTAGATTAGGATTTATACTATCTTGTATTGGAGCAGCAATAGGTTTAGGAAATGTATGGATGTTTCCTTATAAGCTGGGTGAAAATGGTGGGGCAGCATTTTTAATCCCATATTTTCTTTTTGTTATTATTTTAGGAGTAGTTGGATTAATGGGAGAGTTTGCATTTGGAAGAATGTACAAACAAGGATCATTAGGAGGAATAAGACAAGCTTTTAAAGATAAGAATATAAAAGGTGGAAAGATAATATCTATAATTCCTACTATTGGATTAACAGGAATATTCATGTTCTACACTGTGGTAATTGGATGGGTTTTAAAGTACTTTTTTATAAGTTTAACTGGAGAAATATCATCAATAAACACTGAAACATATTTTGCAAACTTTACTAATGGGCCTAGTGTAATAGTATGGCATGCATTGGCTGTTTTAATAACACTTATAATAGTAAGTTTTGGTGTTACAAAGGGGATTGAAAAGATTAATAAAATAATTATTCCGTTATTATTTATTATTTTTATAGTTTTAATAATCAAGTCTTTAAGTTTACCTAATTCAGTTGAAGGAGTTCAGTATCTATTAAAACCTGATTGGGCATATTTATTAAAACCAAGTACATGGGTTATGGCTATGGGACAAGCGTTTTTCACAGTATCTATAACTGGATGTTGTATGGTAGCATGCGGAAGTTACGCTGATGATAAATTTGATATACCGAACTGTGCTATAAATACAGCAGCATTTGATACTTTATCGGCATTATTAGCAGCATTTATGATTATGCCAGCAGTTTTTGCATTAGGACTAAACCCTACAGCAGGACCTGCATTAATGTTTGTTACAGTACCAAGTATATTTCAAACAATGCCGTTAGGCAGTTTATTAAGTGCATTATTCTTTTTAAGTATAATATTTGCGTCAATTTCTTCATCAATAGCAATGCTTGAAGGACCAGTAGAGGCTACTTTAAGTGTAACTAAGTGGAGTAGAAAAAAAGCAACAATAATTATAGCTAGTGTAGCATTTATTTTTGCAATTCCACTAGGCCTTAATGGAGAATTATTTAATAATTTTACAAACTTCATAACAATAATATTATCACCAATAGGAGCAGTAATAACGGCATTTATTTTCTATTATATAGTTGATAATAAAAAAGCATTAGATGAAGTAAATAAAGGTGCAAAATATAAATTGGGAATTGGATTTATTAAATTTGGTAAATACATATTTGTTCCAGCAACAATAATTATAATAATTCTTGGTGTTATATATGGTGGAATTGGTTAAATAACATTTTATCTATATAATATTAAAAAATATAAAATAAAAAAAGTTACCTTGATAATATATATGTTATTTAAAGGTGACTTTTTTTATTCATTATTTTTTAATGCAGCTATTTCTTTTCTTAACTCTTCAATGCTATTTTTTAGATTCTTAATTTCAGATTCATATTTATTTGATGATTTATTACTCTGATTATTAGAGGTATTAGTTGAAGAAGATTCATAGGAATCACCAGTTTGATTAGTATCAGTATGAGTAGGTGGATTTGGACAGAAAGGATTGGCTACATTTTTATATTTTATATTATAGTACCTACCAGGTCCTCCTTGGAAATATTGTTGTTGAGAATTAAAAGTTAGTATAACCTGTCCTAATAATTCAAACCAATTTCCAATTGCATTTTGTAAGTTAAAGGGCAAGTTGCCAGCCATAACCAAACCTAGTATTTGAGCTATCAATGTAAAAAGTTGTGGAGCTAAATCTTGAAATCCACCAGGAATATCATTACAATTTGTGCTTGTACTATTGGATTCTGTATTTGAATTACACTGTTCATTCTTACAATTCCAATCACAATTTGAGGTGTTTCCACTATTTTGAATATAGTTAATAAAATCATTAAAGCTAAAATTGTTAAAATCAAAATTATTAAAATCCATTTTACCTCTCCTATGTAATTATACCTATAATATAGTATTCAATTAATACATTTAGTGAACATTAAAAGTTTTGGATATAATTTTTAGTTGAATAAAAGTAAGTAGTACCTTATAATTTATCCATAATAAAATATTTGTTTTTTAGGTTCTATAGGCATTTAAATTGCTTAAGATTAATAGGGAAAGTGGTTAAAATCCACTACAGCCCCCGCTACTGTAAAGGGTGACTAAATCTTTTAGTATCCACTGGAATTTTATCTGGGAAGGAAAAGAATTTTTAGGATGACCCCTGAGTCAGGAGACCTGCCTAAAATTCATGCTATCTTTCGGAGGGAGGGACAATAGCAAGGTAAAAGAAAATAAGAAATTATTTTTTTAGTTTGTTATGTGTTTAAGTAAGTCCTTACTAATGTATATTATTTTAGTAGGGATATTTTTTATTTTGAGAAAATAATTGTGTTTTATTATAAGAAAAAATAAATTAGTAGAGTGGAGAAAGAAATATGAAAAAAGCAATTTTAGTAGTTAGTTTTGGGACGAGTCATTTAGATGCATTAGAAAATTCTATTGAAAGAATAGAAAATAAAATAAAATATGAATTTAAAGATTATGAAATATTTAGAGCTTTTACAGCACATAAAATAATAAAAAAATTAAAAAATGTTCATAACATAGATATAGCTACACCTGAAGAGGCATTAGAAGATTTATATAAAAAAGGATTTAAAGAAGTAATAATTCAACCATTACATATAATTCCAGGTGAGGAATTTGATTATATAAAAGGTGTTGCTAAGATGTATAAAGATAAATTTTCTTCTCTTAAACTTGGTAGACCAATATTTTATTATCAAGGCATAGAGGATGCACCACAGGATTATACATTGTTTATAAATAGCATAGAAACTTTGTTAAAGAAAAATGAATGTACTATATTATTTGGTCACGGAACTCCACATTGCTGTAATTCTGTATATGGTTGTCTTCAAAGTGTTTTAGTTGACGAAGGATACGATAATGTTTTTGTTGGAACTGTAGAGGGGTATCCTACTTTTGAAACAGTATTAAAGAGAGTAAAAAGAAAAAATATTAATAATGTTACTTTAGTTCCATTAATGGTGGTTGCAGGGGATCATGTTAAAAATGATATGGCATCAGAAGAAGAAGATTCTTGGAAAAGTATGTTCTTAAATGAAGGTATAAATGCTGAAGCATATATTCATGGATTAGGTGAAATAGATGAATTTACAAATCTTTATATTTCAAGAATTTATGATCTTATAGAAGACAGATATTTAAATGTAGGAAGTACGAAAAAATTACACTGCGATTTAGTGTAGTTTGGATATATTCATTTTATTTATCATAATTAAATCAAGAAAGGAGTGAATAATATGAAATCTATAATTATTTCGTCTAATTGTAGTGGTGGAGGAAAAACAACATTTACTTTAGGTCTTATGAAAGCATTTAAAGATAGAAGTTTAAGTGTACAAGGTTATAAGGTAGGCCCTGATTACATAGATACAGCTTTTCATAAAGAAGCTACAGGAGTAGAATCTAGAAATCTTGATACATTTTTAATGGGAAAAGATGGAGTTAGAAGAAGTTACTTTAAAGGAAATGGTGACATTGGAATAATTGAAGGTGTAATGGGATTATACGATGGTGTAGGAGTAACAACAAAATTTTCAACTTATGATATCTCTAATACATTAGGAAATATGCCTATAATTTTAGTACTTTCACCTAAAGGACAGAGTTCAACACTATGTGCAGAAATAAACGGTCTTAAGAACTATAGAAATGCTAATATTATTGGTGTTGTATTAAATTGTGTAAGTGAAAAATATTATAAACTTTTAAAATATGCTATAGAAGAAAATTGCAGTACAAAAGTATTTGGATATATTCCTAAAAATGAAGAATTAAAAATTTCTAGCAGGCATTTAGGTCTAGTGCAAAGCATGGAAATAGATAATTTACAAGATAAGTTATCATTATGTAGTAAACTAATAAATGAACATGTTGATTTAGATGGGATTTTAGAGAGTATGTTAGAAATTAATTGTGATAGTAATAATAAAATAGAGATTAGTATAGAGAATAAGAATTTAAATATTGGAGTGGCTTTAGATAAGGCATTTAGTTTTTATTATAAGGATAATATAGAACTTTTAAAATCTATAGGAAATGTTATTTATTTTAGTCCTATGAATGATGAGAAATTACCAGATAACTTAGATTTTTTATACATAGGAGGAGGATATCCAGAAGTTTTTAAAGAAGAATTAGAAAGCAATATATCTATGAGAAAAAGCATAAAAAATGCATTAAATTCTGGACTAAAATGTTATGCAGAATGTGGTGGTCTTATGTATTTAACAAAAGAAATTGATGGATATAATATGGTTGGATTCTTTAATGGAAAAAGTGAAATGACTAAAGGTCTTAAAAGATTTGGATATTGTACAGTAAATATAAATGAAAAATATTTTGGGCAAAAAGTTAAAATAAATGCTCATGAATTTCATAAGTCAGATGTTAATTTAAATGAAAATAAAATATATAATGTTGAAAAAACACAATATGATGGAGAAAAGATAACTTGGCAGTGTGGATATTTAAAAAATAATACGTTAGCAGGATATGCACACATTAATTTCTTGGGAAATATTAAATTAATAGAAAGTTTAATAAATAGATAAATAAATTTAATGAAGTGTTAATATATACATAAGTAAAGTGGAGTGAGAAATTTACAATTATACTAAAATATCACAACTTCATTTAATTGTAGAAGAACATTTGTAAATAAGAAAATTTTATAAGAAGAGAAGGAGAGCGTATGGATTATTTGAAGAATCCTATGGGGATTGAAGAAAAGAGTTTTGAGATAATAGGTGAGGAGTTAGGTAAGCATTCTTTTACAGATGAAGAACTTTTAATAGTTAAAAGAGTTATACATACAACTGCTGATTTTGAATATAAAGATTTAGTTGAAATAAGTGATGATGCTATAAGTGTAGGAAAAGAGGTGTTATCTAAAGGGGCTACGATATATACAGATACTAATATGGCTTTAAATGGAATAAACAAGATGGCGTTAGCTAAAACAAATAGTAAGGTAATTTGTTATGTAAATGAACCAGATGTTCATAAGGAAGCAAAGGAAAAAGGAATTACTAGAAGTATGGCTGCTGTTGAAAAAGCTTGCAGTGATAATGTAGATATATTTGTATTTGGAAATGCACCTACTGCATTATTTAAACTTAAAGAACTTATAAAAGAAAAGAAAGCAAATCCAAAGCTTGTAATAGCAGTTCCAGTAGGCTTTGTTGGAGCAGCTGAAAGTAAGGAAAATTTAGATGAACTAGGAATTCCTTATATAAGAGTAAAGGGAAGAAAAGGTGGAAGTACAGTTGGAGCTGCAATTGTAAATGCACTTTTGTATATGATTGTTAAAAGATAGGGGCGGTAATATTTATACTCCATTAGCATTGGCTTTTGGAATTAGCTTTTTTGACTTGTTATGGGAAAATATAAATGAGTAAGTGCATTTCATGTACCGAAATTAGGAGGTAAGTTTCTATGTTTGAAATGTATATTGAAAGTGGAATGAATAAGTTGAGATGTGGGTACACAACAGGATCATGTGCTACAGGAGCTTCTAAAGCAGCAACAATGTTACTTTTTAACATATTAGACGATGAAGAAGAGTTAAATGAAATAGAAATAGACACTCCCAAGGGTATAAAAGTTGGAATGCCTATTGATGATGTAGTTATAGGTGAAAACTTTGTACAGTGCACTATATTAAAATTTAGTGGTGATGATAAAGACATTACAATGGGACTCGAGATACAAGCAAGAGTAGAAAAAATAAGTAAAGAAGAAGCAGAAGAATTATCTAAAAAGTTAATAAGTAATGAAGGCAAGACTATTTTATTAGATGGTGGAATTGGTGTTGGAAGAGTTACAAAAGATGGACTATTTGTAGCAAAGGGTGAACCAGCTATAAATCCAGTTCCAAGAGAAATGATTATAAAAGAGGTCGGGAGCATTTTACCCAAAAATCAATATGTAAAAGTGATAATTTCTGTTCCTCAAGGCATTGAGATAGGTAAAAAAACTTTTAATCCAAGGCTTGGAATAGAAGGGGGAATATCTATATTAGGTACATCTGGAATAGTATACCCTATGTCGGAAGATGCATTAAAAGCTTCTATAAAATTAGAAATAAATCAAAAGTCTTTAAAATTTAAAAATCTGATACTTACTTTTGGAAATTTAGGTGAGAATTATTGTAAGAGATTAGGTTACAAAGAAGAAGAAATTATTATATGCTCAAATTTCATAGGATTTGCATTAGAATGTTGTGTTTCTTGTAATGTTAAAAATATAGTTATAGTTGGTCATATAGGAAAGATGAGCAAGATAGCTTATGGATGTTTTAATACCCATAGTAGAGTATGTGGAGTAAGGCTTGAAGTATTAGCTTTAGAATTAGCACTTTTAGGATACGACATTTCTTTAGTAAATAAAGTTTTAAATGAAAAAACTTGTGAAGGTGCTGTGAAATTATTAGGTGAAGGCTATGAAAAATTATATGAAAATATAGGTGAAAAAATATTAAAGAGTATGAAAAATTATGTTTATGATGAATTAAATATAGATGCAATCATGTATTATGGAGCATCAAATCCAATCTTACTTTGGAGTTCATGTTTGGAGTGATAAAGAGATGTTATTTGTAGTTGGAATTGGTCCAGGACATAAAGATTATATTGTAGGAAAAGCAACAAATGTATTAAAAAGTTCAGATGTAATTATAGGGTTTAAAAGAGCAGTAGATTCTCTTGATTTTATTGATACTAAAAAAATTTATTTAAAGGGTTTAAAAGATTTAGAAAGAATATTAGAAGAAAATAAAAATTTTAATATTTCATTAGTAGCTTCAGGTGATCCAATGTTTTATGGAATAGTAAATTATTTAAAAAACAATATCACTAATAATTTTGAAGTAATACCAGGAATAAGTTCTTTTCAGTACTTATCTTCAAAGGTTAAATTACCTTGGAATAATGCGCATTTAGGGAGTTTACATGGAAGAAATGAAGAGTTTTTAAATACTGTAAAAGAAAATAATATGACTGTATGGCTCACTGATAAAGAAAACAATCCAAGTAAATTATGTGAAATTTTATATTCTAAATCTATTGATTGTAATGTAATTATAGGTCAAAATCTTTCTTATGAGGACGAAATTATAAATATAGGAAAACCTGAAGAGTTTATAAATAAACAATTTAGTGAACTGAGTATTTTAATAATTAGCCATGTTTTAACAAAGTGTTGATATATGTATAAGCAAAGGCGGACGAAGTAATTAATAGAGAGTAAAGGTGTTATATTATGATATTTATAAAAGATGATGAATTTATTAGAGGCAAATGTCCAATGACAAAGGAGGAGATCAGAGTTCTTTCAATAAGTAAGATGGATTTAAAAGAAGACTCATTTGTATTAGATATAGGAAGTGGAACTGGAAGTATTACAGTTCAAGCATCTAAGATTGCGAAACACGGAAAAGTTTTAGCTATAGAAAAAGAAGAGGAAGCTTATAATATTACAAAAAGTAATGTGGAAAAATTTCAATGTAAAAACGTTATGGTTTTAAATAAAAAGGGAACTAATGCATTATATACATTAGTTGATGAAGAACTAGAGTTTGATTCTATATTTATAGGTGGAAGTTCAGGAGAGTTAGAGGAAATAATAAGAATTTGTAATGAACTTTTAAGTAGTGATGGAACAATTGTTATGAATTTTATCACTTTAGATAATGCTTATAAAGCTATAGAAAAGATGAAATCATTAAATTATAAAGTAGAAGTTTCTATGGTTAATGTAAGTAAAAATAAAGGAGATACATTAATGATGATATCTCTTAACCCAATATATATAATTAAATGTAGAAGAGGAGAAGAAGAATAAAATGGCAGTATTATATGGAATAGGTGTAGGACCAGGGGATAAGGAACTTATAACAGTAAAGGGAGCAAAAACTATAAATATGTGTGATGTTATAGTTGCACCAACAGCTACAGAAGGTGGAGAAAGTATCGCATTTGAAACTGCAAGAGAATATGTTAGAGAAGATGCTGAAGTTGCAATTATGCATTTTCCTATGGGGGGAAAAGATAGATTAAAAAAATCAAGAGAAGCTTATGACTTTATTGAAAAGAAATTAGCAGAAGGTAAAAATGTTGCATTCTTAACTATTGGAGATCCATATGTATATAGTACTTATATTCATATGTTAAGTCATGTAAAAGAACATGGATTTGAAGTAAAGACACTACCAGGAATAACTTCATTTTGTGCAGCAGCAAGTTTAATAGATAGAACATTAGTAATTGGAGATGAAAAATTAGTTATATTACCTGCAAGCAAGATAAAAGAAATAACAGATGAAAAATACATAGTAATTATGAAGATGTACAAGCACGAAGAAGAGGTTCTAGATGTATTAGAAGAAAAGGGATTTGACTATACTTATATTAGTAGAGTTGGAAGAGAAGGAGAAACTATATTAAAAGACAGAGAAGAAATATTAAAGCTTTGTGATTATATGTCATTAGTTATAGCAAGCAGATAATAAGGCACATTCAAATATTAAGAAAAGAGGTAAAATATGGTTTATTTTATAGGAGCAGGACCAGGAGCAGTAGATTTAATTACAGTTAGAGGAAGAGATATTTTAGAAAAAGCAGATGTTGTTATATATGCAGGATCTTTAGTATCAAAGGAGCATTTAAAATACTGCAAAAAAGATGCTAAGTTTTATAATTCAGCATCTATGACTTTAGATGATGTTATTGAAGTAATTAAGACAGAAGAAAGTGAAAATAGTGTGATAGTTAGATTACATACTGGAGATCCATCAATATATGGTGCTATAAGAGAACAAATGGTTGAACTTGATAAGGAAAATATAAATTATGAAGTTGTTCCAGGAGTAAGTTCATTTACAGCAGCAGCATCATCAATAAAAAAAGAATTTACACTTCCAAGTGTTACACAAACTGTTATTTTAACAAGAGTTGAAGGAAGAACACCAGTACCTGAAACAGAAGATCTTGAAGCTTTAGCATCAATAGGTGCTTCTATGGCTATATTCTTATCAGTATCTATGATTGATAAGGTTGTTGATAAGTTAAGAAGAGGATATAAGAAGAACGTGCCAATAGCAGTTGTTGAAAGAGCAACTTGGGATGACGAAAGAATATTAATGGGAACACTAGATGACATAGTTGAGAAGGTAAAGGAAAATAATATAACTAAATGTGCTCAAATATTAGTGGGAGATTTTATAGGCAATGAATTTGAAAAAAGTTTATTATATGATAAAAATTTCTCTCATATGTTTAGAAATGCAGAGGCACAAAAATGATAAGTATAATATGTCCATCACCTAAGGGGAAGGGCATTGCTTATACTCTTAAAGAAGAGTTAGGATGTAATTTATACATAAAAGAAGAATCTAATCTAGATACAAAAAAGTTATACAACAATAGTGAAGTAAAACTGGTTAATAATATATTTAAAACAGATAGATTCAATTTATATGATGTAACAAAAGATGCAGTTGGATATTCCGATAAAATTATATTTATATCATCAACTGGCATTGCAGTAAGGGCCATAGCTCAATTTATTAAGAGTAAAGATAAAGATCCAGGGGTTGTGGTTGTAGATTTAGCTAATAAGTATACTATAAGTTTATTATCAGGTCATTTAGGTGGTGGAAATGAACTAACATTAGAGGTATCTAAAATATTAAATAATATACCTATAATAACTACAGCTACTGATAATTTAGGAATAGTAGCACCTGATATATTAGCAAAGCAAAACAATCTTATTATAGAGGATTTAAAAAAAGCTAAATATATATCAGCTATTTTAGTGAATGAAAAAATTATTGGTTTAAAAGATGATTATGAAAAGATAAATATTAATAAAGGATATAAAAACCTAAACAGCTTAGAAGAAAATTCTATATGGATAACAAATAAGATAATAGAAAATCCAGATTTAGATTATTCAAAAATATTAAGGTTAATAAAGAAGGATTTAATACTTGGAATAGGTTGTAGAAGAGATACACCTAGTGAAAAGTTAGAAGAGTGTGTGAGAAAACATCTTTTACTTAATAATTTAGAAATTAAGGCTGTAAAGAAAATTGTATCTATTGATGTAAAAAAAGATGAAAAAGCAATAATTAATTTAAGTAATAAATTAGAGTGCGATTTTAATACATTTTCAGGTGATGAAATAAGAAAAGTTCAACATAAGTTTGAAGGTAGCAATTTTGTATTAAAAAGTGTAGGGGTAACTTCTGTATGTGAGCCTTGTGTATATCTAGAGGGTGCTGAAATACTAATAAATAAGATAAAAGATAATGGAATTACGTTATGCATCGGAATAAATAAAGATGAATTTTAGGAGGAAAAGACTTTGGGAGTACTTAGAGTTATAGGAATAGGTCCAGGTTCAATAGACAATATGAGTATAAGAGCTAAAAAAGCTATTGAAGAAAGCGATATAATTGTAGGATATACAAAATATATAGATATGGTAAAAGATCTAGTTAAGGATAAAGAAATTTATTCAACTGGAATGATGGGTGAAGAAGCTAGATGCAAGGAGGCTTTAGAACTTTCAAAAGACAAGAATGTAGCATTAATAAGTACTGGAGATTCAGGAATTTATGGGATGGCTGGTTTAATTCTTGAAATGAGAAGTGATGAGGACGTTGAAGTAATACCGGGAATAACAGCTTCAAGTTCGGCAGGGTCAGTAGTTGGAGCTCCTCTTATGCATGATAACTGTAATATAAGCTTAAGTGATTTAATGACGCCTTATGAAGATATTAAAAAAAGAGTGAGTTTAGCAGCAGAAGGTGATTTTGTAATTTCTCTTTATAATCCTAGAAGTAAGGGTAGAGATAAATACTTAAAAGAATGTATTGATATAATAAGAGAATTTAGACAAGATAATACACCAATTGCAGTAGTCAGAAATGCTTTAAGAGATGATGAAAGCTATACATTAGTTGAACTTAAAGATTTTGATTATGAAATTGTTGATATGATGTCTATTGTTATTATAGGAAACTCAAAAAGTTTTATTAAAAATGGATGTTTTATAACACCTAGAGGATATGCATCTAAGAAAAGAGATGTAGCAAAGTAATGATTGGTTTTATATTAGGAACTTCTGAAGGAAAAAATATAGTATCTTTAATTAACAAACATACAAATGATATTGCAGTTAGTACAGCAACAAGATACGGTGGAGAACTTTTAAAAGAACTTGATATTAAAAGTTTAAATACAAAGCCATTAAATGAAGAAGAAATGTTAAAGTGGATTCAGGAAAATAGTATAAATATTTTAGTTGATGCATCACATCCTTATGCACAGGAAGTTACTAAAACAGCATTGAAATGTTCTAAGAAGCTTAATGTAAAATATATAAGATATGAGAGATTAGGTGCATTAGAGAATATAAACGCTGGTGAAATCATAAGAGTTAAAAACTATGAAGAAGCTATTGATGCAATTAGTAATTTAAATGGAAATATATTAAATTCAACAGGTAGCAATAACTTTTCTAAGTTTTTACATATAGATTTTAATCATAGGATAATTCATAGGGTTTTGCCATCTTATGAAGTGTTAAAAAAAATGATAGATGGTGGAGTTAAGATTAAAGATATAATTGGCATGCAAGGGCCAATATCAGCACAATTAGAAGAAGCATTTATTAAGCAATATGATATTAAAGGTATTATAACAAAAGATAGTGGTTTGCAAGGTGGCGTACTAGAAAAATTTAAAGCAGTACAGAAATATAATATAAAGTTAATAGTTATAGAAAAACCAAAATTTAAATATGAATTAGAATTTAATGATGAAGAAAGTTTGATTTCTTTTTTAGTAAATGAATTAAAATAAAAGCTATGTTGTTACTATATAATTAGAGTTCTTAGCTTCAAATAGAGATTATCTATAGTGAAGATAGGAACTCATTATTTTATTATAAATAAAATAATGAATGATAAATTACAAGAAACATTATAATAAATTGGGGGGAAAGTTATGAAGAGTAAGGAAGAAATTCTTAGACAAATTATAAGGAATATAGATAGTGTAGATAAAAATGTTATGGAAAAAGCAAAGGAACGAATGAATTCTCTTGCAAAACCATTAAATAGTTTAGGAAAGCTGGAAGAAATGTCAATAAGGCTTTCAGGAATAACAGGATATATAAAAAATACTTTGGATAAAAGAGCTATAATTATAATGTGTTCTGATAATGGTGTAGTTGAAGAAGGTGTTGCATCTACACCACAATATGTGACATTAGCACAAACAATTAACTTTACTAAAGGATTAACAGGAGTTGGAGTAATTGCTAAGGCTAATAATACAGATTTAAAAGTCATTGATGTAGGAATAAATAGTGATTTTACTCATTCATCAGTTTTAAATAGGAAGATAAGGAAATCAACTAATAATATAGCTAAAGGAAATGCAATGACTTATGAAGAAGCTATTAAGGCAATATTAGTTGGAATTGAAGCAGTGAAAAATGCAAAAGAAGAAGGCTATAAAATACTTGGAGTTGGAGAGATGGGAATAGGTAATACTTCAACAAGTAGCGCTGTTTTATCATCATTAACGGGTTGCAAAGTAGAAGATGTTGTAGGCTATGGCGGAGGACTTTTAGAGAAGGCTTATAAAAAGAAAATAGAGGTAGTAAAAAAATCAATAGAGATAAATAAGCCTAAAAAAGATGATCCTATAGATATACTATCTAAAGTTGGCGGATTTGATATAGCAGCAATGGTGGGAGTATTTTTAGGAGCGGCATACTATAAAATACCTGTTGTAATTGATGGATTTATATCAGTAGTTGCAGCACTTGTAGCATTTAGATTAAATCATAAAACTAAAGAATATATGTTTACTTCTCATGATTCAAAAGAAATTGGTTTTAAGATTGCAATGAAGGAACTTGAATTAGAGGCTATATTAAATTTAGATATGGGACTTGGCGAAGGAAGTGGTTGTCCTTTAGCTTTTTCTATAATGGACTCTTCATGTGCTGTGATGAATAATATGGCTACATTTGAAGAAGCTAAAATTAATGATAGTTATTTAGATGAGTTAAGAAAACTAAATTAAAATATGTGTAAAAATATGTTTAAGTAATAAAATCATTTTTATTACTTAAACATACATTAAATAATATAGTACCAAATTTAATTGATGTCTGTGTTTTAAAATATCATCATTCATTTAAAATATAGATTAATTATTAAATTCTAATGGATTAATAGTATTTAAATGTGGGTGAGATAATGATCAGAAATAATAAGAAAACAAATTCCAATAATATAAATAAATCTGACATTAAATTTAAACATACAAATGAATATAACGAAAATAATAATGATTCAAGTACAAATCAAACTGAGGATACAACTTCAGATATTAACATTCCTGAATTGTTAGAACAATTAAAGATTATTAATCTATCAATAAATGCACTATTCGTTATTATTATAGCTATACTCCAAAATATGGATTTCCTTTTTTGGCAAAGAGCTAAACTAATAGATAAAATAAATGGTACTAATTATGCTGAAAATCTTCTTGATAAAACTGACAATCCTAAGAATGCAAACATGTTAAATATTTATGCATCGGCAGTTTTCTTATGTATTAATTGGGAACAATTTCAAAAAATATCATCTACAAGCAAAGATAAAAAAGAAATTACAAGAGCATATGATAGTTTTATATCTAGTTTATTGATATTTATTGCTGCTTTAATTAGTCGTTATACATTTATTCCATAATATAAGGTTATATTATGATATGTAATTTTAAAAAATTATTAAAATATAAATCAAAATACTTTTATAAATAGAATAAATAAATTTATTATGGTAGAATACATGTTGAAAAGTTATTAAATACAACATCTCTTATTAAGTGTATTTAATAGCTAAATACACTTAATAAGAGGATATGGAAATGAAAAGAAGTTTAAAAATAGTAAGCCCTGTATATCAACAAATAGCAGCAGATATTGCTTCAAAAATAGCAAATGGACATTATAAAGTTGGAGAAAAAATATATGCACGTTCAGCATTAGCAGCTCAATATAGTGTTTCATCAGAAACGGCTAGACGAGCTATTTGTATTTTATCTGATATGGAAATTGTAGATACAGCTAAGGGTAGTGGAGTTACAATAAAATCATGTCAAAATGCAATTAAATTTGTAAAGCAATATGAAGATATTCAAACAGTGAATGACTTAAAAAAAGAAATATTAGGAAGTATAGAACGTCAAACACAAGAAAATAAATATCTCAAAGAACATTTATTAGATTTAATAGATAAAACAGATAGGTTTAAATCTATAAATCCATTCATACCATTTGAAATAAATATTAATAAAAATACGCCATATATAGGAAAAAATATATCTGAAATTAATTTTTGGCATAATACTTTTGCAACTATAATTGCAATAAAGAGAGGGGAGTCTTTAGTGATGTCTCCAGGGCCATATGCAATTTTTAGAGAAGGAGATATATTTTATTTCGTGGGTGATGAAGACTGTTATGAAAGAGTACAAAATTTTATGTATCCATAAGGATTTTAATAAAGACAATTATTCTGTTGTCTTTATTTTTTTGCCAAAAGTAACAACTTTATGATACAATAAAGTTGTTACTTTGCAAAAAGAGGAGGTTTTTCAGTGATAGAATTTAAAAATGTGAGTAAAGTTTTTAAAAATCAAACTGTTTTAAAGGATGTATCTTTTAAAATAGATAAAGGAGAATTAGTAAGTATTATTGGTGAAAGCGGTTGTGGTAAAACTACCACTTTAAAGATGATAAATAGCCTTATTAAACCATCTTCAGGTAAAATTTTAATTGATGGTGAAAATATTGGATTCAAGGATGTCATAAAATTAAGACGAAATATGGGATATGTTATTCAACAAACAGGATTGTTTCCTCATATGACTATTAGAGAAAATATTGAAATAATCCCGCGTCTAGAAAAAGTAAAAAAAGCTAATATTGAAAAGAAAACTTATGAATTAATGGATATGGTAGGATTGAATGCTGAGGAATATTTAGATCGTTATCCAACAGAACTTAGTGGTGGTCAGCAACAAAGAATTGGTGTTGCAAGAGCATTTGCAACAAATCCAGAAATAATATTAATGGATGAACCTTTTAGTGCATTAGATCCTATAACACGTTTACAGCTTCAAGATGAATTAATTGATTTACAATCTAAATTAAGAAAAACTATTGTTTTTGTTACACATGATATGGATGAAGCTATAAGAATAGCAGATAAAATTTGTATAATGAATGGAGGAAGAATAATTCAATATGATACTCCAGAAAACATACTTAAAAATCCATGCAATGATTTTGTAAGTGAATTTATTGGAAAAAACAGAATATGGTCTTCACCAGAATTTATAAAGGTAAAAGATATAATGATTGATAATCCTATTACCTGTTATAAAAATATATCATTACTAAAGTGTATGGAAAAGATGAGGAGTTCAAAAGTTGATAGCTTAATGGTAATTGATAAATTTAATCATCTTTTAGGAATTGTTACAGCTAAACAAATACAAAATAATATGGATAGAAGTATACCAGTAGAAAATATAATGAATTCTGATTTTATAAAGGCATTTCCAGAGGATACAATTATAGATATATTGGAACTTGTTAAAGAAAATAAAATATCAAGATTACCAGTTGTTGATGAGTGTGGATGCTTAAAAGGTATAATAACGAAAAGTAGCTTAGTTACAACGCTAAGTGAGCAATTTTTAGATACTGAGGAGGTGGAATAAAAATGATGGGATTTTTAAATTATTTAATGGAAGCTAAATCTCAAATTTTTATGTTATTGATTGAGCATATAAAACTTACTTCAGTATCTGTAGGATTAGCAATTATAATTGCAATGCCATTAGGTATATGTATAAGTTATATAAAGAAAATGAACAAGCCTGTTATAGCAATAGCTAATATAATTCAGGCAATTCCTAGCATGGCACTTTTAGGGATTGCAATACCGTTTTTAGGGATAGGAACAACACCAGCCATTGTAATGGTTGTTTTATATTCACTTTTGCCAATAATAAAGAATACAAATACAGGAATTAAAAGTATAAATCCACTGACACTAGAGGCAGCTAGAGGAATTGGACTTACAAAGTTTCAAATTTTAGTAAAAGTTCAATTACCGTTAGCTTTACCTGTTATTATGTCAGGGGTTAGAATATCTGCTGTTACAGCAGTGGGTCTTATGACAATGGCTGCCTTCATTGGTGGAGGGGGACTAGGATATTTAGTATTTTCAGGAATAAGAACAGTTAATAATTATCAAATTTTAGCAGGTGCAATTCCAGCGTGTATATTAGCATTAGCAGTTGATTTTTTATTTGGATTAATTGAAAATTTAGTTACACCTGTAAGTATTCAAAAGGGAAATTCTAAACAAGGAATTTCCAAAGTAAAAAAGAATAAAAGACAAAAAAGTATTCTTGCACTTACAGCTTGTATAATATTAGGAATATTTATAGTAACTAATATATCAGCTAAAAGCAATGGTAAGACCATTACAATTGGAAGTAAGGATTACACAGAACAAGAGATACTTTGTAATATTTTTTCTGAAGCTATAGAGAAAAATACAGATATTTCTGTTAAACGTAAAAGTGCTCTTGGAGGCACACAAATTTGTTTTTCTGCGTTAAAAAGTGGCGATATTGATATGTATGTGGATTATAGTGGTACATGCTATGGAGATACATTAAAATATACACCTATATCTGATGTAGAAAAGGTTTATGACACAGTTAAAACTGATTTTAAAGATAAGTTTAATATTGAAGTATTAAACCAAATGGGATTTAATAATACTTACACTTTAGCAGTTAAGAAAGATACTGCTGAAAAATATAATTTAAAAACAATAAGTGATATTGCAAAAGTAGGAGATGAGTTAACAATATCTCCAAGTCTAGAATTTCTTAATAGAGAAGATGGAATTATTGGATTAAAAAGAACATATAATTTTAACTTTAAAGATGAAATTGGAATTGATGGAAGTCCCAAATATACAGCATTAATGAATAATGAAAGTGATGTTATAGATGCATTTTTAACTGATGGATTATTAAAGAAATTTGATTTAGCTGTCTTAAAAGATGATAAAAAGTTCTTTCCACCATACTATGCTATACCACTAGTTAAAGGAGAAACATTAGAAAAATATCCAGAAATAACTCCTATAGTTGAAGAGATAGCACCTTTATTAACTAATGAAGTAATGATAGATTTAAATTATCAAGTAGATGAGTTAAGAAAAGATCCAAAAGATGTTGCAATAGAGTTTTTAAAAGAAAATAATTTGCTATAAAATTTTTATAAAGACATATATAATAAAATAATATGATTAAGGAAAAGATAAATAAGCCAATGATATTAATTAATATATCATTGGCTTATGTTATAATTATTTTGAATTTAATACATATAATTTATATAATATAATGATAAGATATCTAATATATAAATGCTAAGTGAGTATAGTTAAAAGTTAGGTAATTCTATTAAAAGACTATTTTAGATATAAGAACTTTTCATTATATAGAAAACTTAAAATTATAAAGTACTTAAAACTTATAACAAAAAGTGAGGAATGAAGAGAATGGATTTAGGACTGATACATATTTATTGTGGAGATGGAAAAGGAAAAACTACAGCAGCTATGGGGCTCGGTATGAGAGGTGCAGGAAGAGATAAAAAAGTACTTCTTACTCAGTTTTTAAAAGATAATAATACAGGTGAATTAATTTCTATAGATAAAATTGGACAAAATTTTCAAATAGTAAAGGGAGAACCTGTTAAAAAGTTTTTTAAATTTATGACAGAGGAAGAACAAAAACACACAAAATTAGAACATGAAAAAAGGTTTAAAGATTTAACTTTAAAAGCTATAGAAGAAAATTTTGATATTCTTATATTAGATGAAATTATTGCAGCCACTAATTTAGAATTGATACCTTTAAATATTGTTATAGATTTTTTAAAGAGTAAACCTAAAGGTCTTGAAGTAGTATTAACAGGAAGAAATCCAAATGAAAAATTAATAGAACTTGCAGATTATGTTTCTGAAATTCAAGCAATAAAACATCCTTATAAAAAAGGTATTAAATCAAGAATAGGAATAGAAAAGTAATATGAATTGTTTAATAATAGGGGGATCTAAAAGTGGCAAATCTAACACAGGTGAAAAAATAGCTTTATCTTTAAATAAAGATAAGGTTATATATATAGCTACTATGAGTCCTTATGATGATGAAGATAAAAAAAGAATAGAAAAACATATTATTAGCAGATTTGGATTAGGTTTTGTTACTTTAGAACAATTTAGAGATTTAAATGAAACAATAAAATATATAAATGAAAAAGATACAATCTTAATTGATAGTATAACTTCACTTTTAACTAATGAAATGTTTATAAAAAATGATATAATAAAATGTCCTTCATTAAAAATAATAAGTAATATTAAAGAAATAATAGATACTGTTAAAAATGTTGTAATTATATCAGACTACATATTTAATGATTCTATAGAATATGATGAGATAAGTGAAAATTATAAGAGAGAACTTGGTAAAATAAATAAAGAACTAGCTAAGATATGTGATACAGTTATTGAATGTAGCTTTAGTAATGTAAAAGTACATAAAGGAAATAATTTATTAAGTGAATTAGCTAAGAAGGGATAAATAAAGAGATGAAAAATTTATTTAAAGGGTTTATGATGTCTTTAAGTATGTTTACTATAATTCCAATGCCATATGTAGAATGGGATGAAGATGGAGCTAAAAACATGATGAAGTGTTATCCAATTATAGGCCTTATTGTAGGATGCGTATGGTTTCTAGGATATAAATTAATAAATTATTTAAATATATCTATAGTTTTAAAAAGTGCATTAATAATGATAATACCATTCATAATTACTGGAATGTTACATTTAGATGGATTTATGGATGTATGTGATGCTATTTTATCAAGAAGAGATAAAGAAGAAAAATTAAGAATATTAAAAGATTCTACAACAGGAGCATTTTCAGTTATATCTGTTATTATTTTATTTTTTATACAATTTGGTGCAGTTTATTCATTTTTAGAATATAATAAAAATCCATATATATTGATATTTTTACCTATAATAAGTAGAAATATAGTAGCATATTTTTTTATTACTATAATTACAATTAAAGAAAGTACATTAGGAAGCTATTTTACAAAAGGGACAAACATTAAAGACAAGGTTATTTTAATATTAGAGTTAGTCTTGGTATGTATATTGTTTGGAATTATACTTGGATATACTGGAATAGCAATTTTACTAATTGTTGCAGTGGCTATAAGCTTATGTGTGAAAAAATGCATTAATGAATTTGGTGGAATATCTGGTGATGTAGCAGGATTTTCTCTTGTTGTTGGAGAATTAGTAGGACTGTTTTCAGCATGTATATTTTTTTAAAGAATGAAAAGCTGATAAAATCTAAGTTAAAGTAAATAAGAGTTGAGAATTGAGAGTGAAGAGTGGAGAGTTGAGGAAAAAAATTCTTTGATGGAATTTTTCAAATATAATACTTTTTCAGAAAGTCTTTAGGACTTTCAACAAAAACTTTCAACTTTCAATTATCCACTCTTAACTAAAAAAAGGTTGGTACAGCCACTTTGTTCTAACATTATGTGAATACTTATATAAGGTATCAATGAAAGGAAATAGGAGATATGATTTTAATTTATGGTGGAGCATATAATGGAAAAAATGAATTTGTTAAAAAGAAATATAACTTAGAAAATAAAGATTTATTTTATTGCAATAATTCGAATTTAGATTTTTCATATAAAGTTATAATGGGATTACATATGTTTATAAAAGATTGTGTTTTAAAAAAAATTGATACTTTAGAGATAATAAAAGAAAATTTAGATATTCTTCAGGATAAGATAATTGTATGCGATGAAATAGGCTCTGGAATCGTACCTTTAAATAGAGAAGATAGATTATGGAGAGAAGAATGTGGAAAAGTACTACAATTTTTATCACAAAATTCAAATAAGGTATGTAGAATATTTTTTGGACTGGAGGAAGTATTAAAAGATGAGTAAAATTGAATTGTACCTAATTAGACACGGGAAGACATATTGTAATAAAGAAAAATTATATTATGGCAAAACAGATGTCTCATTATGTGATGAAGGTATTATAGATCTTATAGATAAGAAGAAAAACTATATATATCCTTTATGTGAAAAATATTTTACTAGTGGTTTAAAGAGAGCTAATGAAACTTTTGAAATTTTATATCCAAATGAAGAATATTATTTAGTACCAGAATTGTGTGAATATAATTTTGGTGAATTTGAGTTAAAATCTTATGAAGATTTAAAAGAAAATCCTAAATATCAAGAATGGATTATGGATGAGGTTGGAGAAGTTAAATGTCCTAATGGGGAGAGTAAAAAAGAATTTAAAGAAAGAATATTAAAAGGCTTTTTTAATTTAATATGTGAATTGAGTAATGAAAATATTAAAAGTGCATTAGCTGTTTTGCATGGAGGCACTATAGGAATGTTATTAGAAGAATTATATGACAATAAAAAAAGCTTTATAGAGTGGCAACCACAAGGTGGAGATGGATATAAACTTATAATATCACTAGAAAATGATGTAGAAATAACAAGTGTTAAAGAAATTTTTAAGATGTAATTTTAAAATTCAAAAGATTAAGGGTGGTTTATAGAATGATAGAATTAACTATTGGATTTATTTTGGATCTAATAATTGGAGATCCAGAAAATCCGATACATCCCGTTAGAATAATTGGAAATTTTGCCAGTAAATTAGAAAAAATATCTAGAAAGTTATTTAAGAATTATTTAAAGATAGGTGGCCTTATTACTTGGTTAATAATTATAAGTACTACATTTTTATTTAACTTTTTTATATTAAAGATTGTAAGTGATTTTAATAAGTATTTAGGTATACTTTTAGGTGGAGTAGTAATATATTTCTGTATTTCTGCTAAAGGATTAGTGACAGAAGGATATAGGGTTATTTCATTAGTAAGGAAAGATGATATTAATGCTGCTAGAAAGCAATTAGCCTTTATAGTAGGAAGAGACACTGAAAATTTAGATAAACAAGATATTATAAGAGCCGTGATAGAGACAATTGCAGAAAATATGTCAGATGGGATTATAGCACCAATTTTTTATGCAGGACTTGGAGGCGCACCATTAGCTATGGCATATAAATCAGTAAATACTTTAGATTCTATGTTTGGATATAAAAATGATAAATATATGGAGTTTGGATACTTTTCTGCAAAATTAGATGATGTATTTAATTATATTCCAGCAAGAATTACAGGAATTTTAATAGTATTATCAGCTATGATTTTAGGATATGATTATAAACGTAGTTTTAAAATATATAAAAGAGATAGATATAATCATTCAAGTCCTAATAGCGCTCATCCAGAAGCTGCAATGGCAGGCATATTAGGAATTCAACTTGGGGGAGCAAACTATTATTTTGGAAAATTAGTCAAAAAACAAACTATAGGAGATAGTATTAAGGAAATAGAGATTTTGGATGTAGATAAAACGTCAAAAGTACTTTATTGTAGTACTATTTTATCATACATATTATCAATCATATTAATTTTTATTGGAGGACATATCTATGGCTAATATAGGACATGGTGGAAATATAAAAGAAATAGCAAGACAAAAGGGAATTGATTATAATAATATAATAGATTTTTCATCTAATATTAATCCTTTAGGTATGTCAAATGAAGTAAAGAGAGCTATAATAGATTCAATGGATGATATTAAAAAATATCCTGATATAAGTTACATGGAATTAAAAAAATCAATATCTGAATATGAACAAATTGATAAATCGTATTTAATGTTAGGTAATGGTGCTGCTGAAGTGCTATTTAATATAGTTAAAGCATTAAATCCTAAAAAAGTATTAATACCTGTGCCAACCTTTTCAGAATATAAAGAAGCTGTAGAATGTGTAAATTCAAAAGTTGAATTATATAAAATGAGTGAAAATAATTCTTTTAAAATATGTGAGGATATTTTAGATAAAATTACAGAAGAAATTGACTTGGTTTTTATATGTAATCCTAATAATCCAACAGGAGTATTAACGAATAGAGAATTATTAATGAAAATTTTAATAAAGTCTAAAGAGAACAATAGTAAAGTTTTAATTGATGAATCTTTTATGGATTTTACAATAGGAGATTTTTCAATGGTTAATACTATAGAGGCTTTTGATAATTTAATTATACTAAAGTCGCTTACTAAATTTTTTGCTATACCGGGATTGAGAATAGGATATGGTTTATGTTCAAATAAGGATTTTACAAGTGAAGTTTATAAGATAACTCCAGCTTGGAATATAAATACACTGGCAGATGTAGCAACGAGAGTTTCTTTACAAGATAAAAATTATATGAGAAAAACAATACAATATATGGAAAAAGAGAAAGCTTTCCTATATAATAGTCTAAAGACGTTTAAAAGCTTAAAGGTATATGAGCCTAGTGTGAATTTTATATTTTTTAAAAGCAATTTAGATATTAATTTAAAATCAGAACTACTAAAACACAATATTTTAATAAGAAGTTGTAGTAACTACGATTGTTTAAATGAATATTATTATAGAGTAGCAGTTAAAAGTAGAGAAGATAATACTAAATTAATTTCTTGTATAAAAAATATACTTGGTAATAATGAATAGAATTTTTAAATAATAGAAAAGTAGATTTTAGATAACTATGGATATTTAATAATAAAATAAGCAGTTAAAGTATTATGTTAAAAACTGCAAAAGATGTTTTTGGAGGGTAGTATGAATAAAAAAAATATAATGTTTTTAGGTACAGCATCTTCAGTAGGAAAGAGTACTTTAGTAGCAGCACTATGTAGAGTGCTAAAAAATGAAGAGTTTAAAGTGGCTCCTTTTAAAGCAATGAATATCTCGTTGAATTCCTATGTAACCAAAGATGGTGCGGAAATGGGAAGAGCTCAAGTCGTACAAGCTGAAGCATCTAAAATAGAACCTAGTGCTTTAATGAACCCTATATTATTAAAACCAAGTGGAGGACATACTCAAGTTATAGTAAATGGAAAAGTTTATGATAATATAGAACCTTATAAATACAAAGAACTAAACAAGAAGTTAAAAGGTATTGTAAAAGAATCATATGATGAACTAAGTAATGAGTATGAATTAATAGTATTAGAAGGCTCTGGAGGCTGTGCTGAAATAAATTTAAAAGACAGTGATATAGCTAATATGAATATGGCTGAAAGTGTTGATGCACCAGTTGTATTAGTTGCTGATATTGACAGGGGTGGAGTGTTTGCCACAATAGTTGGTACACTTCAGTTGCTAACAGAAAATGAAAGACAAAGAGTTAAAGGTGTTATAATAAACAAATTTAGAGGAAAGAAAGAATACTTTGAACCTGGTGTAAAACAATTGGAAGACATAATAAAAATACCTGTTCTTGGAGTAATGCCATATGAATACTTTGATATTGAGGATGAAGATAGTGTTACAGAAAAGATAAGTAATAAAGAATCTACTGAAGGAAAAAATATAGATATAGCTATAATAAGACTTTCTCATATGTCTAATTTTACAGATTTTAATGTACTTAACAGAATAAATGGAGTTAATATAAGGTATGTAGAAAGTACAAAGTATTTAAAAGATCCAGATGTGATTATTATACCAGGAACTAAAAATACAATTGAAGATTTGAGAATCTTAAAGGAAAGTAAACTTGCAGATGAGATAATTAAATTGCATGATAATGGCACATTAGTATTGGGAATTTGTGGCGGATATCAAATGCTAGGAAAGTTACTTCTTGATCAACAGGGTGTAGAAGGAAATACTTTTCAAGAAGAAGGATTAGGTTTACTTGATATAAAGACTAGATTTAATGAAAGAAAAGTAACTAAGCAAGTTGAGGCTCAAGTAGTATCAAATTTAAAAGATATTAATGAAATAGAAAATAAATCATTAGTAGGATATGAAATACACAATGGGATAAGTAAAGTTGGAAAAAATGTAAAACCATTTATAAAGGATTCTAAAGGAAAAGTCATTGGAGTTTGTGATAAAGAGGGATCTGTTGCAGGAACTTACTTGCATGGAATTTTTGATTCGGAGGAATTTACTAATGCATTTATTAATGCATTAAAGAAGAATAACAATTTTAATTTATCAGAAGATGATGAATTAAATAAGATATCTGATTATAAAAATGAGCAATATGAAAAATTAGCAAAAGTGTTTTCAGAAAATATAGATGTAAACAAAATAAAAGAAATAATGGGTATTTAAAATATAAAAGAGCTGTATTAAAATAATTTTATGAATTATTTTGATATAGCTCTTTCATAGATAGGATTTATAGAAATTTTATAATAGCTAGTATTATAAGAAGCACGCCAGATAGCCAGGAGAGTTCAACGTTTATATTGTCAGCTAATTTTTTACCAATTATAACACCAATTGATACAGCTAAAAAGCCAATTATGAAACTAAGAATTATGACCTGAATATAATTTATACTTGTCAAACTAGAACCAAATCCAACTGCTAAGCTATCTAATGAAAGTGCAAGAGCTAGATAAAATGATTCTTTTGGACTTAAAGTTTTTGATTTATCAAAGTCAGCTTTTGTCTCATCAGCATAAACCTCAAGTACAAATTTAAAATCAAATAATTTAAATGTTAAAGGGGTATCTATTTGAGAGCACTTAGATATATAAGATTTAAATATGCATTCAAATAAACGATATATACCCAGTCCCATTAAAAGAACAAATCCTATCAACATAGGCAGATTACCTGGTAAAAATTTTTTTACGATAGCTCCAAGTAATAAGGAAATACCTAGTGTACATGTAGATACCAAATTTATTATTAAAGCAGATATTGGCGGGATTTTAATTTTAGATGTACCATAAGCAATGCTTGCAACAAAAGAATCTATACAGATAGATGATACTAATAAAATTGATTCAAGCATAGTAATACCTCGATAACTAATACATACTTATATATATTTTATATTATGAAGAAATACGATATTAGTTACAAAATGTGAGTGAAATGTAATAAATATTACATGATTAAATTTATCTAAGATTAGTATTTTTTATTTAGGCTCTGTTTTAGCAGAGTGTTGATATATGCATAAGCAAAGTGAGCGGAGTAATTGAACTTAGGAATGCTAA
>NZ_JAMQIF010000010.1:34829-95983 GCF_023845855.1 Clostridium sp. ZBS2 | reverse complement strand
TTTACCTATTGCATATATCAACACACATTTAAAACAGAGCCTTTATTTAAAATAAAATTAAAAACATTTATGTTATTAATGATAAATCAAGTATGATAAAATAAAACATGTTAATAATTTATATTAAAAAGAGTATTATTTTTAAACAAATTGGAGGAAGAATATGTACAAATTAATAGCATTAGACATGGATGGAACATTACTTACAAGTGATAAAAAGGTTTCTGAAAGAAATAAACAAGCTATAAAAGCAGCTGAAAAAAAAGGTGTTAAAGTAGTTTTAGCTTCAGGAAGACCTAGTGAAGGATTAAGACAATATTTAGAAGAACTTGAATTATTAAAAGAGGATGATTATGTTCTTAGTTTTAATGGCGGAGTAGCTCAAAATGCAAAAACTGGTGAAATAATATCAAGAACTGTTTTAAAAGGGAAAGATTTAAAATATATTAATAACATAGCTAAAGAATTAAATGTGAATATACATGCATTTTCTGAAAAATTAGGATTGATAACACCTAAAATTAGCCAATATACAGAAGTTGAAGCAGAAATAAACGGAATTGGTATAAGTATTGTAGATTTTGATAACATAGATGACACTGAAAATATAATAAAAATAATGATTATAGATCCAGAAGAAGTATTAGAAGAAGCAATTAAAAAATTACCTAAAGAAGTTTATGAAAAATATAATGTGTTAAGAAGCACACCTTTCTTCTTAGAATTTATGAACAATGAAGTTGATAAAGGTGAAGGTTTAAAAAGACTTGCAGAAACTTTAGGAATAAAACAAGAAGAGGTAATAGCAATGGGGGATGCAGGAAATGACTTATCAATGGTTAAATATGCAGGTCTTGGAGTTGCTATGGAAAATGGATTTGATGAAGTTAAAGAAAATGCACAATTTATAACTAAAAGTAATGATGAAGATGGAGTAGCTTACGCAATAGAAAAATTTGTTTTATAGTCATGCTGATATTATAGTATAAAGCTTCATGGACTAAGGAATTTGCTTTATATGCGTGTTGATATATGCATAAGTAAAGTGGGCTAAGTAATTGAACTTAGGAATACTAAAAATGAGTATAGTCCCATTTTAGCTTGCTCTCAATATGAAATTGAGACAAGCAATAAATGTGACAATACTCATTAACTATTCCCAAAGTCCAATTACAATGCCACTTTACCTATTTCATATATCAACACATATTTAATAATATAATTTCCTAAAGAATAAAAAATCCAACTAAAAATTAGTTGGATTTTTTTGTTATTCAATGAATTTTACACATGTTGGTGATGGAACGTCTTCCGTTCCTATAAATTTTAATGCTCCATTTGATTGTTGAATTGAGAAGATAGATAATGTGTTAGATAGTTCATTTCCACAGATTAAATACTTTCCAGTAGGATCTATTTGGAAGTCACGAGGACATTCGCCTTTACAATCAAATACATCAACATATTCTAATTTTCCATTATCATCATTTATATAAAATAAAGTTATAGTGTTATTTCTTATATCTGAAGTATATAAAAATTTATTGTTTTTGTGTATGTGTATAGCTGATGCTAATTTTTCTCCTTTATAATCTTTTGGAAAAATGCTAGTTACTTCAACTTTTTCAAATGGATTTTCTTTTTTTGAGTTGTATTTTAAAGTGAAAATTTCACAGCTTTTTTCTGCTAAAACATAATAAAATGGTTTTGATTTTGAATAAGTTATATGTTTAGGTGCTGAATTTTTTGGAAAAGAGTAACTTAAATGTTTTTTCGCAACCAACTTATCATTATTAAAAGTATATAACATTAAAACATCTTTTCCAGAATCAACTGATAAAATATATTTTTCATCATGTGAGAAGATAGAACAATTTATATGAGAATTTTCATCGTTTAAATCTTTTTCACAATCTTCATTATTAACAGTTACGTGAGATGTTAAAATTATTCCATCTAAAGTATTAAAAACCTTAATCTCATTTTCATTATAATTTGAAGAAATTAAAAGTTGCTTATTTTTTCTTATGCTTACATGACAAGGTTCTTTACCATCTTCAACATTATAATTAATTAAATCCACATAGTCTTTTTCTCCAAAAAATTTGAATGAAGAAACCCCAGATTGTTTTTCTATGCTACAAGTAGAATATAAAATATTTCTTTCTTTATCAATTGCTAAATAGTTAGGATCATCAATTTCATAAGCTAAATTAATTCTATCTATTTTTCCAGATGATGAATTAAAACTAAACTTATAAATTCCTTTACTATCATTATTTGTATGAGTTCCTATAAAGCCAATTATTATATCTTTATTTACTATCATAAAGTAGTGCCCCCTTTTAGTTTATATAATTATAAGTATATCATAAATAAAATATATTAAATATCCAAAAAATAGATGAAAAATATTGGGAATATTAATATATTAGTAAAATAATTACAAATAAATATCTAAGTATTAATAAAAGTATGTGTATGAAAATAAACTGAATAAAATATTATTATAAATTTAATACTTTTAAATAAGGCTATGTTTTAAAACAGTGTTGATATTGTAGTATAAAGCTCATGGACAGAGGAATTTACTTTAAGAACACTAAAATAAAGCTTAGTCCAATTAATGCATGCTCCCAATCAAAGATTGCTGACAAGCAATTAATTGTACAAATCTTCATTAAGAGTTCTAAAAAGCGAATTCCAATGCCAGTTCGCCCTTATACTAAAATATCAACATTCACTTAAAACATAGCCTTAAATAAATATAAATTATTAAAATTGTAATTTATTTTAATATTAAGAATTAAATATTAAATTTTTATAATTATTGATAAATATTAATTTTTTGGTATAATAATTTGTAAATAACAAAAATTTTAAAAGAATTTATAAAAGCACAAATAAGAAGGGGGGCTTTATTAGTGCCTATAAAAATTCCAACAGAATTACCAGCATTTAAAGTATTATCTAACGAGAATATTTTTGTCATGAATGATAATAGAGCTAAGACTCAAGATATAAGACCATTAAAAATTGCAATTCTTAATTTAATGCCAAAAAAAATTTTAGCAGAAAATCAATTATTGAGGCACTTATCTAATACACCATTACAAGTTGAGGTTAAGCTTATTCAAACTAAAAGTTATGTTTCACAAAATACTCCAATAGAACATTTGGAAAAGTTTTATACTTATTTTGATGATATAAGAGATGAAAAGTTTGATGGCTTAATAATAACTGGGGCACCTGTTGAGCAAATGCCATTTGAGGATATTACTTATTGGAATGAATTAACTCAAATAATGGAATGGAGTAAATCCAATGTTTTTTCAACATTGCACATATGTTGGGGAGCTCAAGCAGGATTATATTATCACTATAATATACCAAAATATAAATTAGAAAAGAAAATTTTTGGAGTATTTTCTCATTGGGTAAATGATGAAAATGCCGATTTAACAAGAGGACTTGATGATATATTTTATGCACCACATTCTAGACATACAGAAGTAAAAAAAGAAGATATAAGTAAAATTTCAGAATTGGAAATTTTATCGGAATCCAAAGAGGCGGGTATCTTTATTGTAGCTACTAAAGATAGAAGAAAAATATTCTTTATGGGTCATCCTGAGTATGATAGAAATACATTAAAAGAAGAATATATGAGAGATAGGGAAAAGGGAGATAATACAGATATACCACAAAATTATTTTGTAGATAACGATATAAATAGTACTCCTAAATTTACATGGAGAGGTAGTTCTAATATAATATTTGGTAATTGGTTAAATTATTGTGTATATCAAAATACTCCGTATAACATCAATGATATCTCTAAGTAATAAGAGCTGTGTTTTTAAACACAGCTTATTTCAATGTACCCAAAAATAAAAAATTCTATATTATACTTTTAAACATAATTTTTAACTATCACTTATCAACTTTCAACGAATAAATCGTTACTATAATAATAGTATTATTTAAGGATGTTTAAAAAAATTAATTAAATTAATAAAAAAGCTTGTTTTTTTCGGCAATTCTTTATAAAATTAAAAAAAATAATGTATTTTATCTAAAAATGTTACAAATGATAATTTTTAATGTTAGAATATAAATGATTTTAAAAGGACACATTGATAAGTATTTTCAAATGTCTAATTTATAATGTCTAATTTATAAAAAGTAAACGGAGGATTAGTGTGGAACAGAAGAGAGAGAAGTTTTCATCAAGTTTAACAGTTTTTTTAGCAACATTAAGTTCCGCTGTAGGTTTAGGTAATATATGGATGTTTCCTTATATTACAGGAGAAAATGGTGGAGCAGCATTTATTATTATATATTTAATATGTGTTGCTTTAGTAGGATTACCTGTACTTATTAGTGAATTTGTAATAGGTAGAGGTACTAGAAGAAACGTATATGGAGCAATTTCAAAGATTACAGATAAAAAGGGCTTTAAAGTTATAGGTATTTTTGCAATACTAGCAACATATTTTATGTTGTTTTTCTATACAGTAGTTGTTGGATGGGTTTATTCATATGTATTTAAAGCGGTAACAGGGGCATTAAAGGGAGTAACATTAGAATCTGCAAGTAATATATTTTATAATACAAGTGTAGGTCCTATAGCTCCAATTATTTGGCAGTTAATTGCATTATCAGTTGGTGGAATAATATTAGTTTTAGGGGTTAAGGGTGGCATTGAAAAGTTAACAAAAACCTTAATGCCTGTTTTAATTTTACTTCTTTTAGTATGTGCTTTTAGAAGTTTAACATTATCAAATGCTATAGAAGGTGTGAATTTTTTAATTAAACCTGATTTTTCAAAAGTACATATTGGAGTTGTACTTTCAGCATTAGGATTAGCATTTTTTAAGCTATCAGTTGGAAGTGGAGCAATGATTACATATAGTAGTTATTATACTGATGATAATAACTTGATTGGTACAGCAGGAAAGGTAGCAATATCAGATACTTTAGTATCATTAATAGCAGGCCTTGCTATATTTCCAGCAGTTTTTTCATTTGGATTAGAACCAAGTAGTGGTCCAGGATTATTATTTAATACAGTTCCATTAATATTTGCTAAAATGCCAGGCGGTTGGATTTTGGTAATTATGTTCTTTGCTCTTACTGCAATGGCAGCTACAATGGCGATGTTATCATTATTAGAAGTTTTAATTGCATTTTTTACAGAAGAATTAAAAATAGAAAGAAAGAGAGCAATAATATTAAATATAATAATATTATTAGGAATTGGATCCTTAGCAGCACTATCAGGTAATGCAGAAGGTGTTTTAGGTGATAAACTAATATTGGGATTATCATTTTTTGATTTATGTGATGTGCTTGTATCTAAGATATTTTTACCTATAAATGGATTGTTGATAATTTTATTAGCTGGATACTTTATAAATAAAAAGTATTTAATAGATCAATTAAGTAATAATGGAATATTAAAGAATGAAGCAATAGTAAAAGCTTTAATTTTTATTATTAAATACATAGCACCAATACTTATTATAGTAGTATTTTTAAAATCATTTATTTAAATTAAAGTCAATGCTTTAGTAGTGTTTTATAATATGCACAACTAAGCTCGACTGGTTAAATATTTAATATTAACAAAAATAAGGCTTTGATATAATTGCAAAGCCTTATTTTTTTATTCTTTAACTCTCAATTTTCATATCTTCACTCTGAACTAAAAAGCGTGGAGCATTCATTTGGTTCTACTTAATTATTCTTATTTATAGAAGAAATTAATTAAATTTTAATGTAATTACATAAATATATAATAAATACAATTTGAAATATTAGAATAGTAGGGACCCCTAGTGTAAATTTTAAATGTTTAGTTTTATGTCTGAAAGTAAACATTCCATGAAGCATACCAATAGAACCACCAATTAAGGAGATTACAATTAGAGTTTTTTCAGGAATTCGCCATTCTTTGTGTATTGCACGATTTTTATCAATAAACATAATAGAAAAACCAATGAAATTTATAAATAGTAAATATATAATAAAGATTTTAATCATAATTTTCACCTCAGTGTAAATAATATAGTATATTATTTATCTTAGCATAAGTATGAACTCAAAAAAAAGCTATTTCACAATTAAATAAAATAGCTTTTTATATAAATATCAGTTTTTATATGAATATTATAAGTTTTAATAATTGATTTAGCCTCCAAGAGTTACATCTTGATGGTTATACCAATTTAATGCATCATAAAATTCATGCTCTTTAAATGCAGGCCAATATGAGTCTATTACATAAAAATCTGAATAAACACATTGAGCCGGCAAAAAACCACTAAGTCTTCTTCTTCCACCCCATCTTATAATCAGGTCTATTCTGGAAATATCTTTAGAGTGTATATAAGGTATAATCCCCTTATGAGATGAATCATTTTCTTTTAAGATATTTAAATCCCATTCCCAACCATAGTTCATCAAAAAATTAACTTTAATTCCACCAGTTCCAAAAGTAGTTCTTTTTGAAAATGGTAATAGTTCTTTAGGAAATAATTTTGAATCTGTATTTCCTAAAACTAATATTTCACAATTCTCTTTTGTGAGTAATTTAACAGATTCAATGCAAGCGTCAGTGAAGGCTATTTTTTGCTCACTAGGTCTTTTTGTATTATCTACTGTAAATCCATAAAAAGTTACTTCAGATATACCTTCTTTTTGACACAATTTAAAAACTTCAAGGCCAGGATTTATACCGAAGGAATACCCCTTATCTTTTGTTAATCCGTTAGCTAAAGCCCAACGTCTATTTCCATCTGGAATGACGCCTATATGTTTTGGAATTCTCATTTTTTTATCTCCTAATGTAATAAAATTTTAATGTGATTTAAAAATATTAATCTATAAATATAAGTATATCCAATATAGTTAAAAATACACATATAGGTATTTAGTTATGATAAATATATATTAAAAAGTATTAGAGTATAATTAATTTATTTATTAAGATAGTATAGAAGAGTTTATTAAAAATTTTATTTATATAAAATTAACGTAAATAAATATATTTATTTCTAGGGAGGACATATATATGGCAGTTAATGCAAAAAGACAAAAGGAATTAAAAGCGTTAGGTTTTTTATTACAAAATGACAAAGAACATTTTGCAGTAAGATTTTTAGGTAGAGCAGGTAATTTTACAGTAGAGGAATTAAACAATATAAATGTTATTTCTAAAAAGTATGGTAGAGATTATTGCGGAATGACAACAAGACTTCAAATTGAAGTGCCTTGGATAAAAGATGAAGATGTAGAAAAAGTTATTGAAGAAGCAAAGAAGTTAGGTTTAAGACATGGTGGTACAGGGCAAAAATTTAGACCATTAGTATCTTGTAAAGGTACTGTATGTCTTCATGGAAATATTAATACACAAGAAATATGTAGACAATTAGAAGATAAGTATTTTGGAACAGATACCCCTCATAAATGTAAATTAGCAGTAGTTGGTTGTGCTAACAATTGTGCAAAGGCTAATATAAATGATATTGGTATTATGGGAAGAACAGTACCTGAGTTTGTTTTAGAAAAGTGTATTGGATGTGGACTATGTGTTAAGGCTTGTAGACAAAAAGCTTTAGAAGTAGTTGATAAAAAGATAATACATAATAAAGATTTATGTGTTAATTGTGGTGGATGCGTAAGAGAATGCAAATTAGGCGCAGCTGTTGCAAAAGAAAAAGGTGGAGAAATCTTTGTTGGTGGACGATTCGGTAGAGGAATGAGAATTGGAGACTCTTTAGGAAAGATATTTAAAGAAGAAGAAATAATTCCAATGGTTGATAAAATTGTTGACTACTATAGAGAAGTAGGACAACCTGGTGAAAGAATTTCTAAAGTTATGGATAGAATAGGAAAAGAAGAATTTATAAATAATGTTTTAAATAGATCATCTATTTAAAAATATCAATATTCACTTAAAATGGAGCTGAAATAATATTTATAAAGGAATTAAAAGTTCAAGTGGTAATTAATTAGACAACTTGAACTTTTTAATATATGGAAAATTATGATGTTACTTTAGAAGTAATTAATTATAATAATTGAAAAGATACATATAAAAAAGGCTAAATGGTATTTATCGTAATAATATTTTATTCTTTAGGAATTTATATTATTAAAAAATTTGTGGATAACTTTTAAAATAATGTGTTTTAAAGGTATTATGAGTACCCCTAAAGAATAAAAAATAATCATATGCCGCACCATTATTCCTGCACTGCGTTTGGAAAGGGCGCATGGCTAAAAAAATCGACGGCTCCAAAGTCGCCTTAGCGATTTTGTTCTAAGAAAGACTATTATAACAACATTTAATACAAATAAAGTAATAAAATGTAATTTATATTAAAAAATAATTATTATAAATTAGAATTTTGCTTTTTTTATTATATGTTTTAATATAAAATAAGTATATTAAATTAGAACATATAAATATTTAAATAATTATACAAGGTGGAAAAATAATGATAGCAGTATTAGGAATAAAAAAGAATACACCAATAGAAATTAGGGAAAAATTAACTATAAAAGCAAACAAATATGATGAGTATCTAAATAGTTTGTTACAATATTTGGATGAAGTTATCATACTTGCAACTTGTAATAGAACAGAAATTTATTTTAATGTTTCTTATATTAATGAAGAACTATTAAAAAAGATTTTTGAAGTTTTGAATTGGGACTATAGTTATAAAGAACATGTTTTTATATCAGAAGATAAAAGAGCATGTAAGCATTTATTTGAAGTGACTTGTGGTTTTCACTCAAAAATATTAGGGGAAGATCAAATTCTAGGTCAAGTAAAAAGTTCTTATTTTAAGTCTTTAAATATAAAAGCTCTTAATTTAGAACTACAACGATTATTTCAATATGCTATAACATGTGGGAAAAAGTTTAAAAGTCAATCGAGATTATTTGAAATTCCAGTATCATCAGCATCAATAGTTGTAAATGAATCTATTAATAAAGAATGTAAAAAATTCATGGTATTAGGATATGGTGATGTAGGACGTTTAACTATGAAATATTTACTTGCACATAATATAAATGAAGTCTATTTAGCAGTTAGAAATAAGAAAATAAAGACTGGAATTACTGATGATAGAGTAAAAGTAATAGATTTTGAAGAAAAAAATAAATACATAAATGATATGGACTGCGTAATTTCATGTACATCAGCACCTCATATAGTTATAAAAGAGCAGGATATAAATGAAGTAGGAAACAAAATACTAATTTATGATTTAGCAGTTCCAAGAGATGTTGATGATGAGATTAATTATATAGATAGAGCTGAGGTTTATAACATAGATAATATAAGTCACATAAATGATGGTAATAAAAAAATGCGTTTTGATAAGATGGATTCAAATAAATTTATTTTAGAGAAATACTTAAATGAGTATTATGAATGGAAAAGACTAAGAAGTATCACTCCATTAATAGAAGAGTTAAAAGTAACTTCTAAAGAAATATATGATAAGAGAATGACTACATTTAAAAATAAATGTAAAGACAAAAATGATATTGACTTAGCGAATAAAATGATAAAGAGTACATCTGACTATTACATAAATAGAGCTATAGAGGTAATGAAAGAAGAAACTTTAAAGGGAAGTGAAGAGGAATGCTTAAGAATAATAAAGAGCATATTTATGGAGAAAAAATAGATTATTCCTTTGTTTCACTATTTTCTTATAAAATAAATATTGGTGTGATTGGTGGAGGAAGAGCTGGATTTATAAAGATTAAACATTTTTTAAAAATAGGCTGCTATGTTGAAGTCATTTCAAAAGATTTTTGTGAAGAAGTAATAAGTTTATGTGAAGAATTTAAAGAAAGACTGATTTTAATAAAAAATCAGTTTAATTATGAGTTTTTAGAAAATAAACATTTAGTTCTGATAACAATAGATGATGGAGAAATTAACGATAATATAAAAAAATATTGTGATAAGAATTATAAAATATATATAGACTCTTCAAGTTTTAAGAATGGCATGGGTGTTATACCTGTTCAAAGAAATCTTAAAAATATAACTTTTGCATTAAATACAAATGGTGGAAATCCTAAAGGTTCAGTAATGCTTGCAAATAAAGTACAAGATCTATTAGAAAGTTATGATGATTTTATAGCTTTAACAACTAAGATTAGAAATAAAGCTATAAATCTTTCAAAATATAAAAAAGAGATAATAGATTTTATTTCTTGCGATGATTTTAAGTTTTTTTATGACAATCATAAAGAGGAATTAGTATTAAAACTTTACTTTGAAGAAGAAATATTAAATAAATTAATATAGATTATATTTTAAGTTAAAAATTTCGATAGATAAAGGAGAAGTAAGAATAATGAATGAATTAATAATAGCAACTAGAAAAAGTAAGTTGGCTCAAGTTCAAACTGAAATAATTATGGATAAATTAAAATCAAAATTTAATATAAATGGTAGAAAATTACTTATAGTAACTGAGGGAGATAGAAAGCTAGATGTATCATTAAATAAAATAGGTGGTAAAGGACTTTTTGTCAAGGATATCGAACTTGCTCTTTTAAATAAGGAAGCTCATGCTGCAGTTCATAGCATGAAAGATGTTCCTTTTGAAGTTAGTAGTGAATTTGAGATTACAGCTATAACAGGAAGAGAAGATATTAGAGATGCATTTATTTCAAATGGAGATATCTCATTTAAAGATCTTAAACAAGGTGCTAAAGTTGGAACAAGTAGTATAAGAAGAGCAGCACAACTAAAACTGCTAAGAAATGATTTAGAGATAGTACCTATAAGAGGTAATGTTCAAACTAGATTAAAGAAAATGGAAGAACAAAACTTAGATGGAATCGTGCTAGCAGCAGCAGGTCTTAAAAGACTTGGTGATGAAAATTTAATAACAGATTATTTTGACCCAAAGGAATTTTTGCCAGCAGTTTCTCAAGGGGCACTTGGAATTGAGTGCTTAAAAGATGGGGATGCTAATAAATATTTTGAAGCTTTAATAGATGCAGAAGCAACTTTAACTGTGGAAGCTGAAAGAAGTTTTATGAAAGAATTACAAGGTGATTGTCATAGCCTTATTGGAGCTTATTCAGAAATTCAAGGTGATGATTTATACATGATTGGAATATATGATATAGGTGGAAAAATAGTTAAAAAAGATATTTTAGGATGCAAAACTAATAATATTGAATTAGGAAAGAAATTAGCACAAAAAATATTAGAATGATGTTATTTAAGTATGATATTGATGTTTTAATATAATGATAATCATAGAGGAAGTTTGATTTCAAAAATTATAAAAAACAAACTCTAACTATAGATAGCTTTTATACTAAAACATTGATATTCATTTAAGGTGCATATTGAAAATTTACTGAAAGGTGGCTTAGAATTAATAAGAGGTTTATGTAGTAGGCATAACATCTTATTAAAAATAGATTATGAATAAAGTATATATTATAGGTACAGGACCAGGAGATGAAGAGTTATTAACTATAAAGGCTGTGAACAAATTAAAAGAATGTACAGCAGTTTTATATGATAGATTAGTTTCAAATAATATTTTAAATTATTTAAGCGATTCTTGTGAAATTTATTATTGTGGAAAAGAACCAGGAGCACATTATAAAACACAAGAAGAAATAAATGAAATGCTAGTAAAATTAGCAAAAAAAGGTCATATAGTTGGAAGAGTTAAAGGTGGAGACCCCTATGTTTTTGGAAGAGGAGGAGAAGAAGTATTAGCTCTTAAGGAAGAAAATATTCCGTTTGAAGTAATACCAGGAGTAACGTCTCCAATAGCAGTATTAAATTATGCAGGAATCCCAATAACTCATAGAGGAATAGCTCAAAGTTTTCATGTTGTAACTGGAATGTCAGCAAAACATATTAAGTCTAATTTCAAAGCATTAGCTATGGAAGAAGGAACTTTAGTATTTATGATGGGATTAAGCAATTTAGAAAACATAGTACATGAACTTGTATTAAATGGAAAAGATATTTCTACACCTTGTGGAGTTGTTATGAGAGGAACTTCAAGTAAGCAAAAGAAGGTAGTTGGAACTCTAGAGAATATATGTGAAAAAGTAGAGGAAGCTAAATTACAATCACCATGTATAATTGTTATTGGTGAAGTGGTTAATTTAAATGAAGACTTAGCTTGGTATGAACATAAACCTTTGTTTGGCAAAAATATTTGTGTAACTAGATCTCAAAAACAAGCAGCTACTTTAAAGCAAAAGTTAAGAGATATGGGTGCTGAAGTTACGGCTTTAAGTGCTATAGAAATAGAAAGTACAGCTAGTAATTTAGATATCTATATGGATGATTTAGAAAATTATGATCATATAGTATTTACTTCTGTGAATTCAGTTGATATATTCTTTGACTATTTAATAGAAAAGAAATATGATATAAGAAAATTACAAGCTAAAGTATCAGCTATAGGTAAAGCAACATGGCAAGCTCTTGAAAGAAGAGGTATAATATGTTTTGTGAAAGCTAGAGAATTTATAGGTGCTGGATTAATAAAAGTGTTAAAACCACATGTTAAAGAAAATGAAAAAGTACTTATTCCATGTTCATCATTAGCAAAGTCAGATATAGCAGATGAATTATCTAATGTAGGTGCTAATGTAGATAGAGTATTTATTTATGATACAGTAAAAGGAAGAGTAAGAAATAAAAGAGCATTTGATGAAGTTGATATAGTATTTTTTACAAGCCCATCAACTGTATATAACATGATAGATATGGTTGGCTTAGATGCTATTAAAGAAAAACAAGTTATAGCAATAGGCACTAGAACTAATAAACCACTTGAAGAGTTAGGAATAAAGGCTTATATTTGTAAGGAGCATTCACAAGATGGATTTTTAAAAGAAATTGAGTCATTTGTAAAAGATATGGAGGCGTAATTATGATAAAAAGAGGTAGAAGATTAAGAGCAACATCAGCTATTAGAGATATGATAAGAGAAACTACACTACATACTAAGGATTTTATATATCCTATATTTGTTGTAGAAGGAGAAAATATAAAGAAAGAAATTTCTTCTTTACCAGATAATTATCATTATTCAATAGATAGATTACATGAAGTAATTGCAGAAGTTGAAAAAGCTAACATTGCAGGAGTGCTTTTATTTGGTATTCCAGAGCATAAAGATGCTTGTGGAAGTGAAGCATATAATGATAACGGAATTGTTCAACAAGCTGTAAGAAAGATTAAGGAGTTAAATAAAGAACTACTTGTTATAACAGATGTTTGCATGTGTGAATACACATCTCATGGACATTGTGGAATAATTCATGAATCCGATGTAGATAATGATGAGACACTTGAATACTTAGGAAAAATTGCAGTATCTCATTCAAAGGCAGGAGCTGATATGGTAGCACCTTCAGATATGATGGACGGTAGAATTGGATTTATGAGAAAAGCATTAGATGACAATGGATTTAAAAACGTAAGTATAATGAGTTATTCTGCAAAATATTGTTCAGCATTTTATGGACCATTTAGGGAGGCAGCAGGATCAGCACCAGAATTTGGGGATAGAAAAACTTATCAAATGGATCCAGCCAATAGATTAGAAGCATTAAGAGAAACAGAAAAAGACATAGAAGAAGGCTGCGACATTATAATGGTTAAGCCAGCATTACCTTATTTAGACGTAATTAGAGAATGCAAAGAAAACTTTAAGATGCCTCTTGCAGCTTATAATGTAAGTGGTGAATATGCAATGGTTAAAGCAGCAGGCAAACAAGGACTTATAGATGAAGAAAGAATAATAATGGAAATTTTAACTTCAATAAAGAGAGCTGGAGCAGATATAATAATAACTTATCATGCATTAGAAGCGGCACAAATTTTAAATAGATAAATTTTAGTTGAGAATTGATAGTGGAAAGTGTAGAGTTAAGGAGAAAATTCCTAGTAGAATTTTAAAATATATTTTTTAGAAAGTCTTTAGGAGTTTTAACTGAAACTCTCAATTATCCACTTTTTATTGAATATATTGAGTAAAATTAAGTTTTATTACAAGTATTTTAATGATATGTACAGGGAGTGAATATAATGAATAGTTTAGAGATATTCGAAGAATCAAAGAAATATATGCCAGGTGGAGTAAATAGTCCTGTTAGATGTTTTAAAGAGATGGGAATGAATCCTCCAGTTATAAAGTCAGGAAAAGACGTAATTATTAAAGATGAAGACGGAAAAGAATATATAGATTTTGTTTTAGCATGGGGGCCACTACTTTTAGGACATTGTGATGAAGATGTAGTAAGTGCTATTAAAGAAACATGTGAAAATGCTTTAGCTTTTGGAGCACCAACTAAGTTAGAATTAGAACTAAGTAAATTTATGTGTGAAAATTTAGATAATGTAGACATGATAAGAATGGTTAATTCAGGTACAGAAGCTACTATGAGTGCTGTAAAGCTTGCAAGAGGATATACTGGAAAGAGTAAGATAGTTAAATTTGCAGGATGTTATCATGGACATTTTGATGGATTTTTAATAGAAGCAGGTTCAGGAGTACTTACAGAAGGAATTCCAGGATCTCTTGGAGTACCAAAGGAAAGTGTAGAAAACACATTAATAGGACTATATAATGATAAAACTCAAATAAAAGAACTTTTTAAAAAGCAAGGAAATGAAATTGCTGCTGTTATCATAGAGCCAGTTGCAGGAAATATGGGTGTTATAAAGGCCAACGAAGATTTTATTAAGGAATTAAGATCTTTATGTGATGAATATGGTGCATTGCTTATATTTGATGAAGTAATGACAGGATTCAGAGTGGCATTTAAGGGAGCACAAACATTATTTGATGTTAAGCCTGATTTAATTACATATGCCAAAATAATGGGTGGCGGTCTTCCATGTGGAGCATATGCTGGTAAGAAAGAAATAATGGAAAAGTTATCTCCATGTGGAGGAGTTTACCAAGCAGGAACAATGTCAGGAAATCCTATTGTAATGGCAGCAGGACTTGCTACATTAACTAAGCTGAAAAATAATATGGAATTATATGATCATGTTGAAAAAATGGGTAAAAAACTTCAAGAAGGTCTTATAGAAATAGCAAAAGAAAATGATGTACCATTAACAATAAATAGGGTTGGTGGAATGTTAACATTATTCTTTACAGAATTAGAAAAAGTAAATACATATGAAGATGTGAAAACTTGTAATAACGAAAGATTTAAAAGATATTTTAAACACATGTTAAATGAAGGCTTTAATATTGCACCATCACAATTTGAAGCTATGTTTTTAAGTGTAAAGCATACAGAAGAACATATTGATGAGTTCTTAGATGCATTTAAGAGGTTTTCTGTAAATGAAAAATAATAAAGCTATTATATTAGTTAGTTTTGGTACATCAAATACCGAAGCTATAAAAAAATGTATAGATCCAATAGAAAATGAGATAAGAGAAGTTTATGGAAGTGAATATTTAGTTTTTAAGTGTTTTACATCTAAAATAATACTAAGAAAATTATCAAATGATTTTGGTATTTATATATTACATTTTGAGGAAGCTTTAAGAGGTGCAAAATTAAAGGATTGTACGGATATTATAATAATGCCTTTAAATGTACTTCATGGAAATGAGTATGAGAAAATAAAAGAATTTGTTTCTAAATATAGTCATGAGTTTAATAAAATTATATTAGGAAATCCTATTTTACAATTAGATAATAAATCTAAAGGAATGGTATTTAGTAATATAGTAGACGGTATAAAAAATGAATTACCTAAAGATAAAAATTTATTATTAATAGGTCATGGTACAACAAATAAATCTGATATTGTATATAGCATGTTTCAAAAAGAATTATTAAATATGAATTATGAAAATGTACTTATAGGAACTTTAGAAGGAAAAATTTCTATAAATGAAATTTTAGATAAAATTATAATAAGACAAATAAAAGAAATAACTATAGTACCATTTTTATCAGTATCTGGTAAGCATATTACTAAAGATATATTTGGAGAAAATAAGGATTCATGGAAGTGTATGATAGAAGCTAAAGGTGTAAAAGTAACATGTTTTAATAAATCTTTAACAGAACTTTTAAGTGTAAAAAGATTATATATAGAAAATATTAAAGAGTTAATAAATAAATTATAATTATTAAATGGTAACAATATAAAAGAACTAAATCTGAATGATTAAATTAATCTATCAGATTTAGTTCTTTTAGGTTTAATAATTAGGCTATGTTTTAGCAGAGTGTTGATATATGCATAAGCAAAGTGGGCGGAATGTAAAAAGGAAACTCGACTTCGCTGAGTAAGTTCGAGGAGCGAAATATAAAATTTCGACTCTCACTTAAGAACACTAAAATGAGTATAGTTCCATTTTAGCTTGTTCCCAATATAAAATTAGGACAAGCAGTAAATGTAACAATACTCATTAAGGGTTCTAAAAGTCCATTTACAATGCCACTTCACCTATTGCATATATCAACACTGTTTTAAAACATAGCCAATAATTATAATGTTTTTTTATGTGGATATATGTTTAATGAATATTGATATGTTATAAATGTGATTTTATCCATTGGCTAATATCATCAATCACATAATCACGTTCAGGTTCGTTAAGAATTTCATGATATAAACCATCATAAATTTTAATTGTTTTATCAGATGATTTTATTGCATTATAGAATTTCTCTGAATCTTTACATGAAACAAGCTTGTCTTCTTTTCCGTGAAGAATTAATACTGGAAATTCAAATTTATGTAAATCTTTATTTAAAGATTTAAGAGCTTTTTGAATTTCAGTATATAAGCTATCTGAGACTTCTTTTAATATTAAAGAATCTTTAATATAATTATTTACTACATTTTTATCACTACAAATTAGTTTTTCTACATCATTTGCAATATAAGTATCATTAGTATTATTTGTTAAAGCGCTAGACATAATAAGTCCACTAGCTTTATTGGGATAGTTTATTGCAAATTCTGCTATAGCTAATCCCCCTAAATCATGTCCAATTAAAAATATTGGTAGATGTTTATTTTCTTTTTTTGCTATATCTACCATAAAATTTATATCTTGAATTATTTCATCAAAGTTATTACAATGACCTCTTGTACCATGAGATTTTCCATGTCCTCTATGATCAAAAAGATAAGTACTAAAACCATCCATATTTAAATTTTTAATCAAATGTTCATAACGATTACAATGTTCGGTTAAGCCATGAGCTATAATAAGCACTGCTTTAGCATTATCAACTAAGCTTTTTCTTACATAAAGCTTAGTCCCATCAAATGAATTTAGAAATTGTGAAATAATCATAAGTAATTATATCCTCCTAAAAATTATATTTTAAGTATTTTTATGAGATATATTATAATACTTACCATAGAATTTATATAGTGTATATTGTAAAATAATTTATAAATTTAAAAATTTACACTAATAAATAGATTTGTTAATATATAAATAAGTGTATTAGTATATAATGATAAATAAGGAGGAGTATATATGGATGACAAAATTATAGATTTTAATGAGTTGAAAAATAAAGCTAAGGATAAAGATGTAGATAAATTTGAAAGTTATATTTATTCTATGTATTATGAATTAGCTGCTGGAAATTTAACAATGCAAGATTTTTCTAAAAATATCATGACATATATGGGAGAAAATAACATTTCACAAGATAAGTTATTAAATATACAGAAGAAATTCTTAGAGAGATATGGAATAGACTCTTCTATGATTGAAGAACAACTAAAAATGGCAGGTATAAATTTAAATAAAATGCCAAATGGTTATGAGTCTATTAGAAAAACCATGGGATTTCAAGAAAAATATAAGAGCAGAATTAAAGTAAAAACAGTATCTGAATACACAATAAGTAATGAGAAAAATAATCTAACAGCATTAATAGAAGAAGATCAAATGAGGTTAATAAGTCTTCAAAAGATAGATTTAAGTGATAATGAATTAAATGAATTTATATGTTCATATAAAAAAGTTATAGAAAATGATAAATTAAAAGTTGTATTATCTGAAAACATTAAATCATATGAATATTAAATGTGAATAAAACCCTCTTTTAAACAAAGAATATATTAAAACCTATTGTTTAGAAGAGGACTTTTTATATGGAAATAAGAAATAAGAAGCACTATGATAGAGTAGTTTTAACTATGAAAGAAAAGTATGTGGGCATAAGGAACAATTTTAAAAAGATATATCTATTGATAAAGGAGCAATGCTATAATCATGTGTTGATATATGCCACTTTCCCCATTGCATATATCAACACATATCCTAAAATTAAAATCTCCATTATATTAATTAATATAATGGAGATTTTTTTACTATAAACTTTAATACTTCTTTGGTTAGATCGATTATATCTTGTGTAAATATGTTTGACATATCATGTGAAGTACCTTCTAAAGGTACTAATTGAGCAGATGCTTTTTCCTCAACACATTTATTATATAAGTCTAAAGAACTTTCATAAGGAACAAGGGAATCACTCTTACTATGAATTATCAAAGTATCTGGAATGTTAGAATTAATATAATTAATAGGGTTAAATTCAGAGGCTATAGAGCTTCTATCATTTATAGAATTAAAAATATTTGTTAAGTCCCAATTCAAATCAGATGTATCTAACAAATTAAGATCTGTAGGACCGAAAAAATCAATGACATATTTCACTTTTGAAGGATACTTAGCTAAATCTACATCATCAGTAAAATCATCATTTGAAGTATATGCACTCATCAATGATAAATGAGCACCAGATGACATACCTATAATTCCAATTTGGTTTGGATTCATATTATAGTCTTCGCTATTTTTGTAAATCCATCTTAAAGTATCTTTTATATCACATATTTGTTTTTCGAAATTTTCATGCGAACGCATAAGTTCGTATTCTGTACTTATTATAGTAAATCCATTATTTCTAAATATATCTAGTATTGGAGTGATAAATTGAGGAATGCTCTTATCACCATATACCCAACTTCCACCATGTACATATAGAATTACAGGAGAACTCTTATAGATATTTTTCAAAGGTTTATAAATATCTAATTTTAATTGTACATTATTAGTATCTTTATAGATTATATCTTTATAATCTACATCATTAGTCGGTGAGAATTCAAATTCTTTATTTAACGAAAAATTATCTTTTAAAGAAATTACATCTTTAACAATAGTATAAGTTAATTGAATTTTTTTTCTAAAGATTATTCCTAAGCTAATACTTAAAATTAATATAATTATTAATGAAAATTTAAAAATTTTTTTTATAATACGCATAAAAACACCACAACTTAAAATTAATATAATAACTATTATATCATAAGTATATAATGATTATACTATGTATTAATTTAATAAATATATATGATTTATTTAAGATTTTAGGAGAAATAATATGTTAATAGAAATCATATAAATAATTTATAGATAATAAAAATAGAGAATACAGTCGCCTGCTAGATTTTTTCAAATGAATTTAAAAAGGCAGATGCGTAAAAAAATAAACGCTCTACAGTCGCTTAGTGATTTTTTTATAAGGAGAGAATATATGAATAATCCTTTTGATATACTTATATATTTAGATGAAAACTTAGTTAGAAATTTATCTTCTTTAGTTTTATCAGGTTATATAGATACAAGAATTCAAAAAAGAATTAGAGATGCAAAAGTTTCTGAAGGAGTTCATTTTGATAGTAGGAGTGGTTCTTTTCAACAGGAAACTGAAGGAAAAAACGAAAGAGAAGGATATAGAGATGAAAATAAAGGCAATTTGGTAAATGCAGAACAGCATAATCAAGTATGGAAAGATTTTAATGGTACAGGAAACGTAAGGTTAGAAGAAGAAATACGTAGGACATATACAACATTTGTTCTTAATGGAAATCTTAATAATTTTTTTAATAAAGGGGAAATATTGCATTCTAGAAATGCTATTAATATATTAAACGATGAAGTTGAATCAGGAGAATTAGTAGAAATCACAGGACAAATAACTAATCAATCAATTGTGTCTTATGTAGAAACTTTAATTGCTTTATTAAGTGCTATAGGGTGTGACAAATTAGATCCATTATTAGATAAAGAAAAATATAAATTTATAAATTTTTCAGTTCTCTTAAAATTATTAAATAACTTAAAAGGAACACTGACTTTAAATAATACTGAGGATTTAATTATGACCACAGGGGATTGTACTACTGTTTTAACTGTTAATAAAAACAATTTTATGAATAACGATTATAATATCTTTGATAAAATAAATTGTGAATGTAAAGTAATTGGCAAGGTAGTAAAAACATGCTGTGGATCAGGATGTATAAATTTTTTAAGAAAAACAGGTACAGAAAAGTTTTATGAAGATCTTTTAAATTATTGTGATTCGCTTTTAGAATGTTTAAAAGATAATGGGATAATAGTACCTGAAAGACCTTGTTGCAAAGTTGAAAATAAGGGAATACAATTAATGCCAATAAGCATTTCTATCTGAGAATAGTTATGCTTATTTGTATTTAAAATAAAAACACTTGTTTTCTGTATAAGGACATGATAATATATATATATTAAGAAAAGGCATATATAATTAGATAAAGAAATTGGGGTGATTGAATGGAATTTATAAGTACTAGAGGAGTGGAATATGGGGTATCCTCTGCAATGGCAATAATAAATGGAATTTCTAAAGATGGAGGACTTTATGTACCTGAAAGTTTTCCTAGTGTATATTCATCATTAAAGAATAAAAAGGAATTTAGTTATGAAGAATTAGCATTTGAAATTATTAATGAATATTTTACTGATATTGATGATGAAGATTTAAAGAACGCAATTAATGAATCATATAATAATAGGTTTGAAGTTAAGGTACATAATAACTTTTTAGAATTATATCATGGTCCAACTTGTGCATTTAAGGATGCAGCATTACTATTTCTTCCACAGATAATGAAAAGAGCAAAAAAGATTTGCAATAAAGAGGAAGATATAGTAATATTAGCAGCGACATCAGGAGACACAGGAAAAGCAGCCTTAGAAGGATTTAAAAATGTTGATGGATTTAAAGTAGTGGTATATTATCCTAAGAAAGGTGTAAGTGCTATACAAGAAAGACAAATGATAACTCAACAAGGCAATAATGTTAAAGTTATCGGCATAAATGGAAATTTTGATGATGCACAAAAATCTGTAAAACAAATATTTGGAGATAATGATTTTAAAGATAACTTATTAAAGAAAGGATTTGCTTTATCATCTGCAAATTCTATAAATATAGGGAGATTAGTTCCACAAATAGTATATTATTTTTATGGGTATTTCAACTTGGTGAAAAAAGGGGTTATAAAACAAGATGAAAAAATTAATGTAGTAGTTCCAACAGGGAACTTTGGAAACATATTAGCATCATACTACGCGAAACAAATGGGACTTCCTATAGATAAATTTATTTGTGCTTCAAATGAAAATAAAGTTTTAACAGATTTCTTTAAAAGCGGTATTTATGATAAGAGACGTGAACTTGTATTAACGGAATCACCATCAATGGATATTTTAGTATCATCTAATCTTGAGAGATTGTTATTCGAGGCAAGTGGACGAAATTCAGAAGTTATAAATAATCTTATGAATTCATTGAATGAAAATGGCGTATACGAAATAAATGATGACATGAAAAAATTTATGAAAGAGTTTTATGGAGAATATGCTACAACAGAAGAAGTATCTAATGCAATAAAAGAAGTTTATGAAAAAGATAATTACTTAATGGATACTCATACGGCTGTTGGTTATGTTGTTAAAAATAAATATCAAGCAGAAACTAATGATACTAAAGAAGTGTTGATAGCATCAACTGCTAGTCCATTTAAATTCCCAAGAAGTATTTGTAAAGCACTAAATATTTCAAATGATGAAATTGATGATTTTGAGGTATTAAAGAAGTTATCTGAAATTACAAAAAACAATATACCATATAGTTTGGTTAATTTATCGGAATATGAAATTCTTCATGATGAAGTTTGGGATAAGTCTGAGATGAAAAAAGCATTACTTTCTTATCTTGGAATTGAAGGATAAATTATGATTAAAGTTAGAGTGCCAGCTACGTCAGCAAATATGGGACCAGGATTTGATTCAATAGGAATGGCAGTAGAATTATATAATGAATTTGCCTTTAGAGAAATAAATGATGGATTAAATTTTAATGGGATACCAGAAGAATTTTGTAATGAAGATAATATAATATATAAAGCTATGAAGTATTGCTTTAATAAGGCAGGTTATGTAATCAATGGGCTTGAAATATCTATATTAAAGCAAGATATACCTATATCAAGAGGACTTGGAAGTAGCTCTAGCTGCATAATTGGGGGATTAGTTGGAGCTAATGAAATTTTAGGGGGAAAATTTTCAAAGGATGAACTATTAGAAATGGCTGTTGAAATAGAAGGTCATCCGGATAATGTTGCACCAGCTCTATTTGGGGGAATAGTTGTTGCAATAATTGAAAATAATAAGACTGTATATAATAAAATAGAAATTAAAGATAAAGTTAAATTTATAACTATAATACCTGATTTCAGATTATCTACTGAAGAAGCAAGAAAAGTTCTTCCAAAACAAATTTCAAGACAAGATGGAATTTATAATATTGGGAGAGCAGCACTTATGATTTCTTGCTTTGCTACTGATAGATATGATTTAATAAGAAGTGCTTGTAATGATGCACTTCATCAAAATTATAGAAAAGAGTTGATACCTCACTTTGATGACGTTTATAATAAATGTTATGAGCTTGGAGCATTAGGGTGCTATTTGAGTGGTGCAGGACCAACTATTATGTCTATAATCGATAATGGGGCTAATGGCTTTAGCAATAATATTAAGCAATATTTAGAAGATCATAGTATTAAATGGGGAGTTTTAGAATTACAAGCAGATAACAAGGGGGCATTTGTAATAAAAGGAGATTGTCGATGAAAGGAAATTACTTAGTTATAGACAAAAGAGTTTTACCGGATGTTTATGAAAAAGTTGTTTTTGCTCAAAAGCTATTGAAAGATGGCAAGGTCAAGGAAATTACTGAAGCTACGAAAATAGCAGGGATAAGTAGAAGTGTATATTATAAATATAAAGATTATATATTTGATTTTGCAGAGACTTCTCAAGGCAAAAAAGTGACTTTCAATTTAATAGTTAAAGATCAAACAGGGGTTTTATCTGGAATAATAAATTATATTTCAGAACAAGGTGGTAACATACTAACTATAAATCAAGGTATACCTATAAATGGAATAGCAAATATAAGTGTTACAATTGATATGTCTACATTAATAGGAGATATAAAAACACTTTTAAATGGTTTGTCAGGAATACAACATGTTGAAAAAATAGAATTTGTAGCAATGGAATAAATTTAAAAAGTTATGTGATTAACTAAAAGGGGCTTATAAGGTAACATTTTAATAAGATTTATTAAAATGTTACTAAATATAAATAATTTAGTATAAATAAATCTAATTTATTAACAAGAAGAAGGCGTAGTAATATACGAACATTATATATTACTACGTCTTTTTCTTAATGTGTAAAAATATAGATTAGAAACCGATAATATAGGGAAATAACTAATAAATATGATATAATTGTAGTTATAAAAATTACATATATTAGGGGGATAACCATGGCAGTAAAGATAGTAACAGACAGTACTAGTTGTATTCCACAAAAATTACTTGAAGAATATGATATTTCAATTGCTTCATTGAATGTTATTTTAAATGGAAAAAGTTATAAAGAAATTGATTTAAATAACAAAGAATTCTATGAAGAGATGGAAAAAAGCAATGAAATTCCAACTTCATCACAACCAAGTATTGATGAACTTTTTAAAATATTTAAGGAAAAAGTAGTTAATGGACATGATGTTGTAGGAATATTTTTATCATCAAAGATGAGTGGAACATATTCAAGTTCTAATTTAGTTCGTGAAATGATTTTATAAGAATATCCTGATGCAAAAATAGAGCTAATAGATTCAACAACTAATTGTATGCAGATGGGATATCAAGTGTTGGAGGCTGCAAGAAGTGCTAAATTTGGAAATAGTATAAATGAAGTTGTTAAAGCAGCAATACAAGTAAAAGAAAATAGTAGATTTTTATTTGTACCAGATACACTAAAGTATTTAAAAAAAGGTGGAAGAATAGGCGGAGCTTCTGCTTTACTTGGAACAATACTTCAAATAAGACCTATTTTAACAGTAGAGAATGGGGAAACTACAGTATTTGATAAAGTAAGAACAAAGAAAAAAGCAGTTGATACAATAGTAAATGAAGTTATAAAGAATGTTAAAGAAAAAGGTTTAGGCGAAGTTATAGTTCATCATATTAATTGTGAAAGTGAAGGATTAGAACTTGCTAAAAGACTAGAAGAAAAATTAGATATACCTGTTACTATTCAATATATAGGCCCTATAATAGGATTACATGTAGGTCCAGGCAGTATGGGGGTTGCATACTATACTAAATGTTAAATTCTTATATATAACAAAGACAAGTTTAATTAAAATCGCTAAATTTAAATTATTAATAATTTAAATTTAGCGATTTTTTTATTAGGCTGTGTTTTAAATATGTGTTGATATATTAATTTTTAGTATTCCTAAGTTCAATTACTAAATTCACTTTGCTTATACATATATCAACAGGCTGCTAAAACATAACCTTTTATTATTAAGAAATAAAAAAATTTAAGATTAAAAAGTGTGGCGAAATATAAAATTAGAAACTTTAATCTAAAATGTGGTGAAGTAAGTTTTACAAAAGCTTTTATAAAACTAATAAATTAAAAAGATTAGTACAAAATATAAAAAAGATTAGGCTTATTTTGAGACAATTTTAGTATTGTAGTGTAAAATAATAATTAGTATAAAACAATGATTACTTATTGAGAGAAAGTTTTGATCTAAGAATATTATGTATACTATTTATTTAATAAAGCTTCTCATGAACAAGCGTTATTTTAAATATTCTTAAAATACAATAAAAAAATCTAATGATTAATAAGCCATATATTTAATGAAAGGACGAAAAAATAATGGAAGTTTATTTTGATAATAGTGCAACTACTAAACCTTTAAATGAAGTTATAGAAGAAGTCACTTATGGAATGAAAGAGTATTATGGTAATCCTTCTTCTCTTCATCGATTAGGGTTGAAAAGTGAAAGAAAGCTTAAAGAATGTAGAGAAGTTTTAGCAAAGACAATAAATGCAAATGAAAATGAAATATATTTTAACTCTGGTGCAAGCGAAGGAAATAATCAAGTAATTAAAGGTATATTAAAAAAAGGCGCTCATTTTATAACAACACCATTTGAGCATAGTTCAATTGCAAATACAATAAAGAATTTGGAAAGCAATGGAATTGAGATAACATATTTAAAAATAGATAGTAATGGAAAAGTAGATTTAAATGATCTTAAAAATTCTATAACTAAAGAAACTGCACTTGTATCAATAATGCATGTTAATAATGAAGTTGGGGTAATACAAGATTTAAAACAAATAGGTGAGCTAATAAAAGAAAATAGCAGTAGAGCTAAATTTCATGTGGATGCAGTTCAAAGTTATGGGAAACTTAAGTTAGATGTAAAAGAAATGAATATAGACTTTTTAACTGCTAGTAGTCACAAATTTTATGGTCCAAAAGGTTGTGGGTTTATGTATATTAAAAAGTCAAATATATTAAATCCGTTAATTGAAGGTGGTGAACAAGAATTTGGAGCTAGAGCAGGCACTCAAAACATATCAGGAATTATGGGGATGTCAGTAGCGGCTAAAATAGTAAATGATAATTTGAATAGTAACTATAATAAAGTCTACAAAATAAAACAAAGATTTATTGAAAAATTAGAATTGTTTAAAGATATTAAAATTAACAGTTTATTGAATGATGATTTCTCACCGTACATACTAAATATATCATTTAAAGGAGTTAGAGGAGAGGTTTTATTGCATTTTTTAGAAGAAGAAAATATATATGTATCCACAGGATCGGCATGTTCTTCTAAAGGTAGGATAAATAGTGGGAGCTATGTTTTAAAAGCTCTGAATTTAACTAAAGATGAAATTTTAGGCGGTGTTAGATTTTCATTTTCTTATGATAATACTGAAGAAGAAGTAGATTATGTGATAGAAGTCTTAGAAAAAGGTCTTAAATTTTTAAGGAGAATGAAGAGATAATGGAAAAATTAATTTTAGTTAAATATGCACCAGAAATATTTTTAAAAGGACTAAATAGAAATAAATTTGAAAAGAGATTAAGAGATAATATAGGAAAAAAACTAGAAGGAATAAAAATAGAATTTATACAAGATAGTGGCAGGTATTTTATAAAAACTGATAAAATTGATGAGAGTATTAAGAGATTAAGTAATGTTTTTGGCATATCTGAAGTAGCATTAGTAGATGTAGTAGAGATGGATATGAATTGTATAAAAAAAGCAGGACTTGAAAAACTTAATGAAGCTAAAGGAAAAACATTCAAAGTAAACACTAATAGGGCTAATAAAAATTTTGGTGAAAATTCAACATATATATCAAGGGATATAGGAGCTTATATATTAAATAATTGTGATAAAGAAATAAGTGTAGATGTAAAAACTCCAGATATTTTAATAAATGTTGAAATAAGAAATAAAAATGCATATGTATGGTCTAATACAGACATTAAAAAAGGAGTAGCAGGACTACCATATGGTATGAATGGAAGCACGATACTTATGCTATCAGGAGGAATAGATTCACCTGTAGCAGGGTATCTTATGGCTAAAAGAGGTGTAGAATTAAATTGTGTTTACTATCATAGTCATCCATATACATCAGAAAGAGCTAAAGATAAGGTTAAAGAGCTAGCAAAAATCTTAGCTTCATATACTGAAAAGATAAATTTATATGTTGTTCCATTTACTGAAATACAAATGGAAATTTTAGAGAAGTGTAGAGAAGATGAACTTACTATAATAATGAGAAGATTTATGATGAGAGTTGCTTGTAAAATAGCAGAGGAAAAAGGAATTCAATCAGTAACATCTGGAGAAAGTATAGGTCAAGTTGCAAGTCAAACAATGGAAGGTCTTATAGTAAGTAATGATTGTGCAGATAGACCTGTTTTTAGACCATTAATAGCTATGGATAAAACAGATATAATGGATATAGCAAGAAAGATTGAAACATATGAAACATCAATATTACCTTATGAAGATTGTTGCACTATTTTTGTGCCTAAACATCCAAAAACAAAACCAAGAGTTGATTCAATAAGAGAAGAAGAAAAGAGACTAAATATAAATGAACTTGTAAGAAAAGCTATTGATGAAATGGAGGTTATTATTTATTAATATTTGGTTCTGTTTTTATCAACAAATATTTAAATATGATTAACTTAAAAACATCTGGAGGCGTATCCTTTAGATGTTTATTTTTGGTATAATAAAATAAATATGAATTTATTAGGGGGGTAAAATATGGGATATATAGAAACAAAAATAAAAGGGCTTAAATTTAAGAAAACCACAGAAGAAGATATACCGGCTATATTAGAATTTATTAAAAAAATAGCAGTATATGAAAAGATGCTAGATGAAGTTGTTGCTACTGAAGAAATACTTAGAGAATCAATTTTTGAAAATAACAGGGCACATGCTTTGATTATAGAATTTAATAATAAAGTTATAGGGTATATAATATACTTCTTTAATTTTTCAACATTTATAGGAAGAGCAGGATTATATTTAGAGGATATTTACATAGATCCTGAATATAGAGGAAACGGCATTGGAAAAGAAGCATTTGAAACTCTAGTACATATAGCTAAGGAAGAAAAATGTGAGAGAATGGAGTGGGTTTGTTTAGATTGGAATGAATCATCTCTTAACTTTTATGAAAGCATAGGTGCTAAGCAAATGAATGAGTGGATAATTCATAGATTAGATAAAGAAGCAATACAAAAAATTGATGAATGTGGGCTTTAAAAATAAATTTATATTATAGTATGAAGCTCGTAGATGGGAATCTTTACTTTAATTATTATAAGAAAATTTTTAATGTAACTGGGTACTTATACTAAAATATATGGATCTATGTCTACTATATTGACATAGATCCAAGATTAAAATTTGTCAATTCGGAGACCGCTTAAATTGAAAAAATAAATAATTATTTAATAGCACCAATAATTTAAATATTAATTCTTTTTTTGAATAATTTCTGTAAAATAATCTGGTTTAAATAATTTTTGATTACGCATTTCTATCAGTAAATACTCACGCAATAAAAATTCACATGCATCATATCCATCTCATGAAAATAATTTAACAGTAAATTTAATAGTTCTGTCTTTCAATAATCTTTGCACCAGAACCAATTAAATGGTCTATTATTAAGCTCGCTGATTAATTTTTTTTATAAAATTTAGTTTTTAATAAATGTTCTACAGTCAAATATATAATTACAAAAATAAAACATTCAATCTCTAATAATATAATACTTATATTATTAATATCAGATTTATTTAATATTAATAATATCAAACAAATAAATAATGTAGAAAATCCAGAAATACTCCATATTAAACTACACTTTTTATTAACTGATATTAATATATTTTTATTATTAGAACATTTCTTGTCATGAGAAATACCTGAAAATAACATTGCTATAGGTGCAATTAAATCCAAAGTTTTATTTATCTTTTTAGATGAATTATATCTATATAGTATTCCTATCCAAATCATTATTAGTGGTATACAAATATTACAAATTAAAATAAAAATATTCATACAAACATCTCCTATATTAATATTGATAGATTAATTATTATATTAATTAAAATATTTTTTATTCAATAAATATTCCATCCTACTTACGGTTATTGAAAATATATTATTAATATATTAATTATAAAACAATAAAAATATCGAATTAACAAATTATAGTTAATATGATAAAATAAATGTTAATAAAATCTATGGTTAATATTGACATTAACAAAAATATACAGTATTATTAATTACAATATCGATTTAACGCGTTAAAGTAAAAGCAATAAGTGGGGTGGAGTAATGAATAAAAGAAATATGCTTCCAGAAGGGACAAGAGATCTTGTCTTAAATGAATGTGAAATAAAAAGGCACCTAGAAAAAAACATAGATGATTTATTTAGTAATTGGGGATACAGAGAAGTAATAACACCAACATTAGAATTTTATGAAACATTTAATTATTATCCAGAAAGCTTAAAAGAAGAAGAGATGTATAAGTTTTTTGATAATAAGGGAAGAATACTTGTTTTAAGACCAGATATGACAATACCAATAGCAAGATTAGTTTCTACTAAATTAAAAGGTGAAGCTTTACCTATAAGAATTAGATATATATCAAATGTTTTTAGAGTTCATGAGAGTTTAGGTGGTAGAAGAAATGAATATACTGATTGTGGTATTGAGTTAGTGGGGATTAATGGTATTGATAAGGATTTAGAAATATTGGTGTTAGCATTAGAGTCATTAAAAAAATTAGGGCTAAAGAATTTTAAATTAGAAATAGGTAATATAGAATTTTTTAATTCTGCATTTAACGATTTAAATATCAATAAGGAGAATAAAGAAAAGATAGCTAAATTGATAGAAGGAAAAAATTTAAAAAATTTAGAAGACTTTCTAAAAAGACTAGATATAAAAGAAGAGTATAGAAAATTTTTCAATAAATTACCTTGGATGTTTGGTGATAGAAAAGTGCTTGAAGAAGGAAAAAAATTAGCCTTTAATAATGAACTTTTAAAAAGTATAAGTTATTTAGAAGAGTTATATATTCAATTAGAAGAACTAGGATATAAAGAAAATATAACCTTTGATTTAGGGATGGTACCTAAACTTAATTATTATACAGGAATAATTTTTAGGGGGTATGGGGAAGACATTGGAGATAGTATATTAGCGGGTGGTAGATATAATAAATTAATAAAATCTTATGGCACTGATCTGCCAGCAATAGGGTTTTCAATTGATGTTGATTTAGTAGTGATAAAAAATATAGATAATAATGAGATAATGGAGAAAAATAGAGACATTTATAAATTTTTTTATGGTAACAAAGATGTAGTACAAGCTATAAAGAAAAGTGAGGAACTGCGAAAACAGGGAAAAGTAGTGGAATTATTTCATGATGAAGAGCTAAGTGAATTTAAAATAGTTAAATATGGGGGAAGATAAATATGGCAATAAGTATTGCACTTACGAAGGGGAGATTAGAAGAAGAAAGTATAAAAATATTAGAAAAAGCCAATTTTGATCCAGGTGAATTAAAAAATAAAGGAAGAAAATTAGTTTTTAATGATAGGAATGGAGATATTAAGTATTTCTTAGTTAAGGGAGCAGATTCAATAACATATGTAGAACATGGTGTTGCTGATGTTGGAGTTGTTGGAAAAGACACTATCTTGGAAAGTGGAGATAATTGTTATGAAGTATTAGATTTAGGGATTGGAAAATGCAAATTTATAGTAGCGTCATTGCCTGAAAATGATGTTTTTAAAAAGACTGGACATATAAAAATAGGAAGTAAATATCCAAATGTTGCAAAAGAGTATTTTAAAAAGAAACAAATGGATGTAGAAGTGATAAAAATAGAGGGGTCAGTAGAGCTTGCACCAATACTAGGGCTATGTGATGGGATTGTAGATATTATGGAGACTGGAACTACTTTAAAAGAAAATGGACTTATTGTTTTGGATAATATATTTGATATAAGTGCAAGGCTTATAGTAAACAAAGCTAGTTTTAAAATGAAACAAAATGAAATAAGGGAATTTCTTCATAGAGTAAGAGATGTAATCTGATAAGTTATATATGCTAAAAGACAATATAATAATTAACAATAGTAAATTGGGGGCGATTCAATTGTTAAATTTAATGGAAGTTAATGAAGCAAATAAGGGTGAATTAATTAAAGAATTAAATCAAAGAGAAGGTTCAATACAAAATGATGTTATGTTTAATGTAAGCACTATACTATCAGAAGTTAAGAGATTTGGAGACAAGGCGTTATTTAAATTTACTAATGAATTTGATAAAGTTAAACTAAAAAAATTAGAGGTTAAAAGTGAAGAAATAGAAAAATGTTTTGATTGTGTTGAAAAAGAATTTATTCAAGCACTACAAGAGGCCAAAGTAAATATTGAAGATTATCATAAAAAGCAAAAAACAAATGGATTTATTATGGCTAAAGATAAAGGGGTTTATTTAGGGCAAAGAGTTATTCCATTAGAGAGAGTTGGCGTATATGTTCCTGGTGGAACAGCAGCGTATCCTTCTTCGGTATTGATGAATGTTATACCTGCAAAAGTAGCTGGAGTTGATGAGATTATAATGGTAACTCCACCTGATAAGGATGGGGAGATAAATCCATATATAGGAGTTGCAGCAAGTATAGCAAAGGTAGATAAAATATATAAAGTTGGTGGGGCACAAGCTATTGGTGCGCTAGCTTATGGTACAGAAAGTATAAAAAAAGTAGATAAGATAGTTGGTCCAGGAAATATATTTGTTGCACTTGCTAAAAAATTAGTATTTGGAACTGTGGATATAGATATGATTGCAGGGCCTAGTGAAATTTTGATTATAGCAGATGAAAACTCAAATCCAAGTTTTATAGCTGCTGACTTAATGTCTCAAGCAGAACATGATAAATTAGCTTCATCTATATTAGTTACAACTTCAAAAAGACTATATGATGAAGTAGAAAAACAATTAGAATTACAAATTAAAAATCTTACAAGAAAAGATATAATAAGAGATTCTCTTAAGAAGTTTGGTAAAGCTCTAATATGTAAAGATATAGATGAATGCATAGATATATCAAATCTTGTGGCTCCAGAGCATTTAGAGCTCATGGTTGATAATCCAATGGAGTATTTAGGGAAGGTAAGAAATGCTGGTTCCGTATTTTTAGGAAGATATTCACCAGAACCAATAGGAGATTATTTTGGAGGAACCAATCATGTACTACCAACTAGTGGAACAGCTAGATTCTTTTCACCATTATCTGTAGATAGTTTTATTAAAAAATCATCTTTCTTATATTATTCTCAAAAAGCTATTTTAGAAAATGGAGAAAAAATAATAACATTAGCTAATAAAGAAGGATTAACTGCTCATGCAAATTCAGTGAAAGTGAGGCTTGTATAAATGAATCAATATATAGATATAGATCAAGAATACCAAATAAGATTAAATAGCAATGAAAGTTATATAGACATGGATAATAATATAATGATAGAAATGAAAAGTAATTTATCTACTATAGAGCTTCACAGATATCCTGAAAATAATATGCTTGAAATAAGAAATCTATATGCTGAGTATGCTGGAACACAAAGTGAAAATATTATAGTTGGAAATGGATCTGATGAAGTGATTCAATTAGTTATAAGCCGTTATATAGGTTATGGTAAGAAAGTACTCACATTAGATCCTGATTTTACAATGTATGATTTTTATACTGACTTATTTGGAGGAAAAATAGTTAAGTATAAACTAGGTGAAAATATAGTATTTAATTTAGATGAATTTATTAAATTGGGGGAAAGGGAAAATGTAGATTTGATTATATTTTCAAATCCCAATAATCCAACAGGTCTATCATTAAGTAATAATGATATTATCAAATTATTAAAAAGATTTCCCAATATTCCAATACTGGTAGATGAAGCTTATTATGAATTTAATGGAGAAAGTATGATTTCATATATAAATGAATATAAAAATTTAATTGTTACAAGAACACTTTCAAAAGCATGGGGTTTAGCTGCTTTAAGGGTAGGATTTTTAATATCTAATAAAAACATATTAGAAAAATTAAGTAAAAAAAAGATACCATATACAGTTAATTCGTACTCTCAAGCTATGGTATTAACTGCATTGAAATATCCAGATAGAGTTATAGAAAATTCTAAAGTAATTATTGCTCATAGAGAAAAATTATTACTTCAACTTAAATCTATAGAGAAGGATGCTTCAATGGAGATAAAGTTTTATCCATCCAAAGGTAACTTTATATTTGGAAGAACATCACATAAGTATGCCTTATTAAATGGATTAAATGAGAAAGGGATATTAATTAGAAATTTTTCTGATGATACATTTAGAATAACAGTAGGTTCACAGTTAGAAAATAGAAAACTAGTAAATGTATTAAGAGAAATTTTTATATATCAAGTTGTAGAACAATATGCAAAATAGAATAGCTAAAATAGAAAGAAATACTAGTGAAACTAAGGTGAAAATAGATATTAATTTAGATGGAAATGGATTAAATAAAATTCATACTGGAATTGGTTTTTTAGATCATATGTTAGAATTATTTTCATTTCATAGTAATATGGATGTTTATTTATCTTGTGATGGGGATTTAAATGTGTGTGATCATCATAGTGTTGAAGATATTGGAATAATTTTGGGTAAAGCATTTAAAGAAGCCATAGGAGACAAGAAAGGAATAAATAGATATGGAACTTTTTTTCTGCCTATGGATGAGGTGTTGTCGTTAGTATCTTTAGATATAAGTGGTAGAGGTTTTTTAGTATTTGATTGTGAATTTACTAGAGAAAAAGTAGGGGGATTATCTACTGAAATGGTTGAGGAATTTTTTAGAGCTTTTGCATTAAATTCAGAAATAACATTACATTGTAAAATTTTATATGGAAAAAATGATCATCATAAAATAGAGGCTTTATTTAAAGGACTTGGAAGAGCTTTAAGAGAGGCAAAAGAAAGAAATGAATTAAATAAAGTACCATCTACAAAGGGAATATTGTAATTTAAGGGGGCTAAAAATTACATGATAGTTATAATCGATTATGGAATGGGAAATTTGAAAAGTATAAGTAATGCATTAAATAACCTTGAAATAGAAAATAAAATATCAAGTAATAAGAATGAAATTGAAAATTCTAAAGGAATTATATTACCAGGAGTTGGAGCATTTAAAGATGCAATGTGCAATATAAAAGAAAAGTCTTTAGATACTATAATAAAAAAAGAAGCTGAAAATGGAAAACCGCTCCTTGGAATATGCCTTGGAATGCAACTTCTTTTTGAAAAAGGATTTGAGAGGTATGAAGAAGAGGGATTAGGACTTTTAAAAGGTAATATTGTTAAATTGAAAGAAGATAAAAATAATAATGTAAAGATACCTCATATAGGTTGGAATAATCTTATTTATAATAAAAAAGATGAACTTTGTAAATGTGTTGAAGAAGGTGATTTTGTATATTATGTCCATTCATATTGTGCACAAGGATATGATGAAGAGGATTTAATTGCTTATTCTGAATATGGAATTAATGAAATTCCTGGAATTGTTAGACATAAAAATATTATAGGTGCACAGTTTCATCCGGAAAAGAGTGGAGATGTAGGACTTAGGTTATTAAAAAACTTTGGGGAGTTGATTAAGTGATAATATTACCTGCAATAGATATAATAGATGGTCAAGCAGTGAGACTTTATCAAGGTGACTATAATAAAAAAGAAGTAGTTGCAAATGATATCTTTAATATAGCAAAAGAATTTGAATGTTTAGGTGCGGATTATCTTCATTTAGTTGATTTAGATGGTGCTAAATCTGGATATTGCGTTAATGAGAAGATAATATTAAAACTAGCCAAAACATTGACTATTCCTATAGAAGTTGGTGGAGGAATTAGAAACTTTAAAACTATAGAAAAACTAATAGAAAATGGTGTTTCTAGAGTTATTCTTGGAACCATAGCTATAGAAGATGAAGAACTTTTAAAAAAAGCTATTGAGTGTTATAGAGAAAAAATTTCAGTTGGTATAGATTGCAAAAATGGATATGTTTATGGAAGAGGATGGCTTGTAGAAAGCAAACTTAATTATTTAGATTTTGCAAAAAATATGGAGACCCTAGGTGTAAAAAATATAATAGTTACAGACATAAGTAAAGATGGAACATTAGAGGGTCCTAATGTTGATATGCTTATTGAATTGAAAAAACTTGTAAATATAGATATAACAGCATCTGGTGGAATAAAAGATATTGAAAATATTAAAGAATTAAAAAAAATTGATGTTTATGGGGCAATAACAGGAAAAGCCATATATTCGGGTAGCTTATCATTAAAGGAAGCAATAGATATAACAAGATAATTATAATTTAATTATTTATTAAAAAGGGGGTGAGTACATGCATACTAAGCGGATAATTCCTTGTTTAGATGTAAGGGATGGAAGAGTAGTAAAAGGTATAAATTTTAAAGGATTAATTGATGTAGGAAATCCAGTAGAGCTTGCAAAACATTATAATGATCAGGGAGCAGATGAATTAGTATTCCTAGACATAACAGCTACTCATGAAAAACGTGGAATAATGCTTAAAGTAGTAGAAGAGGTAGCTGAGCAAATTTTTATTCCATTTACTGTTGGAGGCGGATTAAGCTCATTAGAAGATATAAAAGCTATATTAAGAGCTGGAGCAGACAAAGTCAGTTTAAATTCAGCAGCTGTTAAGAATAAAAATTTAATAAAAGAAAGTGCATTTTATTTTGGAAATCAATGCATTGTACTAGCTATCGATGGTAAAAAAAGAATGGATAATTCAGGCTGGAATGTGGTTGTTAATGGAGGAAGAATAGATACAGGTATTGATTTATTATCATGGGTTGAAGAAGTAACAAAACTTGGTGCAGGAGAAATTTTATTAACATCAATGGATGCTGATGGTACTAAAAATGGTTTTGATTTAGAATTAACAAAAGCAGTAAGCAATATAACCAGTGTACCTGTTATAGCTTCAGGCGGATGTGGATGTTTAGAAGATTTTTATGAGGTGTTTAAAAATAATATTTCTGATGCAGCATTAGCAGCATCGCTGTTTCATTATGGTGAATTAACAGTTAAAGATGTGAAGAAATATTTGATTAATAAAAAAATACCCATTAGAGTATAAAGAATTTAAATTTAAAACAAAGCTAATTTTTAATATATTAGAGAGGTTTATATGAATATTGAGGAGCGCATAAATATTGTTGATTTTGATAAAGGGAATGGTCTGATTCCGGCTGTAATTCAAGATTATAAAAGTAAAGAAGTATTAATGTTAGGATATATGTCAAAAGAAAGTTTGAAGAAAACTTTAGAAGGGGATACTACTTGGTTTTGTAGTAGAAGTAGAAAGAAACTTTGGAATAAAGGGGCTACATCAGGGAATTTTCAATATATAAAGGAAATAAAAATAGATTGTGATAATGACACTATTTTAATTACTGTAAATCAAAAGGGAGCAGCATGTCATACTGGAAACAAAAGTTGTTTTTATAGAGATTTTTAATATAGAATTGGAGTGGTTTTTATGGAAAATGAGATAAAAAATTTATATAGTACAATTTTAGAAAGAAAAATTAGTGGAGAAAATAGATCGTATACTAATTATCTCTTTACGCAAGGAATAAATAAAATTTTAAAAAAGGTTGGAGAAGAGTGCACAGAGGTTATAATAAGCAGTAAGGAAAGCAATAAAGAGGAACAAGTAAATGAAATATGTGATTTAACTTATCATATACTTGTATTAATGGCTGAGCTTAATATACCTTTAGAAAATATAAAAAATGAATTAAAAAAAAGAAGTGAAAGGATTAATAATTTTAAAGGTGAAAGAAAAGCAATAAAAGAATACTAAAAGTTAATATAATCTTTATTTAGGATTTGTTTTAATAAGATGTTAATATGTGAATGAGTAAAGTTAATTGCCACTTCACTTATTCACATATTAACATCTATAAAAACAGATATTTTATTTAAGTTTACATTAAACAAACTATATTGGAGTTTTTTAGTCTAATTATTTTAAAAAAATTCAGGTTTTCTATTTTTGAAATAAATGGGTTTTAGACCTAGTATTTCTGTTAGCGAAAGTGCATTTTTGAAATTAGTGGCTATGTCATTAACATTATGAGCATCTGAACCAAGGGTTATATATTTACCACCAAGTTCTTTATATCTATTGTAAATATCTATCATATTATGAAATGTTTCATTAGTATCAAGTCTTCGAGTATTTATCTCTAGTACTTTTCCTTTAGAAATTAATGTTTTAAATATTTTATCAAGTATTTCACCATGATCGCATAAAGCAATTTCATTGTTTTCAAACTTAGTATATCTGCAAGGATAGTCAAAATGTGCTAATGAATCAAAACAATCATATTTATTTATTACGTTTAGCATGAATTCAAGATAGTTATGAAAGAATTCTTTTTTAGTAAGATCATCTCTTTTACAATAGTCAACGTAAATATCTTCATCATAAACAGCATGTACTGATCCTAGTACAAAATCATAATTAAAATTTTTTGCTTTTTCGTTTATTGTATTAAATGAAGGAAGAGTTAAGCCTAATTCTATGCCTAAAAGTAAATTATTATTTTTATATTCTGAATAATTATCAAAGTAATTAGGAATATCTAATTTGAACAGATCTTTATCAGGATAATCTTGATCTAAATGTTCAGTTAGTGTAAGTCCTATATTTAATTCATTTGCTTTTGATATAGCATCAGATATTTTCATATCACTGTCAGATGAAAATATTGTATGAATATGGCTATCAAATATCAATTTAATCACTCCAATTTTTATATATTAATGTAGAAATATATGATATATATATTATAATAAGTTTATTCTAAAAAAGTCTGCATAATTAAAATGCAGACTAAATATTATGTCCATCTAAAAAATAACTAAATGAACAACATGGGATTTTGAAGAAGGTTTTATATTACAATATGATAAATAAAGTAATATTATGTAATTGAGTATAAAGTAATTATACATTATTTAGGGTTACTAAAACAATATTTTTCATAAAATTCATTTTAATAACAAATCATAAGGAGATGTGAATAAACAAAAAATATAGTAGGAGAATTAAAAAATATGATAGAAATAAAAAAAGAAGAATTATTAAAGGGTACTCCAGATTATGAGGAGTATTCAGAAAATGTATGCAATTTATCAATGGAAGAACTTAAAGAATTAGGTCTTTTAAAATGTGGTGGATGTTGTACTAAGAATAACCAATCTGTTGATTGTAATAAATGTACTGGGTGTAAAAGTAAAAAGTGCAGTAAGCATAAATTATAAAGAAAATATTAAATATAAATTAAGATATAGATTTAAAAGAAATAATAATATATAATTAATTTGGTTGGTTATAATATATGTATTTTGGAGGGAAAGTTTTGGCTAAACCAAGTATTTTTAGTAGAGAATATGAAAAACGCATGAAAAGAAGAAAAAGAAATTTTTTAATAATATTTATAATAATTAGTTTAGTGGTTATTATATCAATGATTAAAGTGTTAGGTAACACTACAGATTATTCAAATGTAAAACAAAAGATACAGGCATGGATAGATAGTGATTCAATTCAAAAGAATGATGAGATTTTATCGGAGCAAGGGATTGACCAAGTAGAAAAAGAACCAGAACTTCCTAAATCTGAAGAAGAATCTTTTGAAATAACTTTAAAAAATGGGCAAAAAGTTAAAGCTATATATATTAAAGAAAATGAAGATATAAAATTTACAAATATAGAGTCTAGTGATAAGGCATTGGTATATGATATCAGTCAATCTGGAAAAAAAATATTGATATTGGAAAATGATCAAACAATTACTTTATATAATGTAGATGGGACTTCTCAGATTATATCAAAAGAAGAATATAAATCATCAAAGGGTGACGTATTCACAAGAGAATCAACTATTATGAGTAATCCACAATATTTATGGAATTATAATCCCAAGTTTGTTAATGATGATAATATAGTTTTTGTTAGTAATAGACCTTATTTTGGAACAGCAGCAACAAAACAATATTTATGGATAACAAATATAAGTAATAATAGTGATGTAATAAAGTGGGATTTAGCTGGAGCAAAAATAGAAATTCTTGAACGTGAAGAAAAAGGAATAAAAATTACTGTAGATGGTAATATTTATTACATAGATGTAAATTGCAATATTGCTAAACAGTAATATTTATATAAATAATTTGATAAGAAACAGGGATTTATGGTATAATAACCTAGTTAAATTAGATGTATACTATTTTAGGAGGAATTAATAAGATGGAAGCTAAAGTTGAAAAGATAGAAACAAATGTGGTTAAATTAGAAATAAAAGTTGAAGCAGAAAAATTTGATGCCGCATTAACTAAAGCATATAATAAAAACAAAGGTAGATACAATGTGCCAGGATTCAGAAAAGGAAAAGTTCCAATGGCAATACTAAAGAAAATGTATGGCATTGAAATTTTTTATGATGATGCTGTTAATATAGCTATAGATGAAAGTTATAATGAAGCATTAAAGGCTGAAGATATCAGACCAGTTGATTATCCAAAGGTTGATATTGTTGAAATTGGAGAAGGTAAAGAACTTGTTTATACAGCAACAGTTACTACATATCCTGAAGTAGAAGTAGGAGAATATAAAGGTTTAGATATTAAAAAACCTTCATATGAAGTATCTGAAGAAGAAGTTGAAAAACAAGTAAAAGAAATGCAATCTAAAAATGCAAGAATTGAAACTAAAGAAGAAGGAACAGTAGCTGATGGAAACATAGCTATAATCGACTTCAAAGGATTCGTAGATGGTGAAGCATTTGAAGGTGGAGAAGGTACTGATTACCCATTAGAAATAGGATCAGGTACATTCATTGATAACTTTGAACAACAATTAATAGGTTTATCTATAGGAGATAAGAAGGAAGTTAATGTTACTTTCCCTGAAAACTATGGTAAAGAAGAATTAAATGCTAAGCCAGCAATGTTTGAAGTAACAGTAAAAGGAATCAAAGTTAAAGAATTACCAGAATTAGATGATGAATTTGCTAAGGAAGTATCTGAATTTGATACATTAGCAGAATTAAAAGAAAATATAAAGAAAAGATTAGAAGAATCTAATGATGCAAGAGCTGAAAGAGAATTTGAAGAAGCTGTTATAACTTCAATAATTGAAACTTCAAAAATAGATCTTCCAGAAGTAATGTTAACAAAAGAAATAGATTCTATGATGAAGGATCTTGAATCAAGATTACAATATCAAGGATTAAGCTTAGATCAATATATGGAATTCACTGGAAATACAATTGAAAAAATGAGAGAATTCATGAAAGAAAATGCTGAAAGAAAAGTTAAAGCTGACATAATTCTTGAAGCAATAGCTAAATCTGAAGATGTAAAAGCAACTGATGAACAATTAAATGAAAAAGCATTAGAGTTAGGTAGAATGTATGGACCTAAGGATCCTAAAAAGATGGCTAACATTTTATTAAAAGCTCAAAAAGGTATGATTGAAAAAGATATAATTATAGAAAATACTCTTAAATTAATAAAAGAATCTTGTAAATAATAGATATTATACAATTTTATAGTTTGAAAAATAATTGCCAGAAGTATTTCTGGCAATTATTTCAAATTTAAGATTAACATTTTGGGTATTTTTTTATATAATTTATATAAGAATCAATTTCAAATGTTGTTATATGAAAAAGGAGGGAATTATATGAGTTTAGTTCCAATGGTTGTAGAACAAACAAGTAGAGGAGAACGTTCTTACGATATATTTTCTAGATTGTTAAAAGAAAGAATAATTATGTTAAGTGGTGAAGTAAATGATGATTCTTCTAATTTAATAGTTTCACAATTATTATTTTTAGAAAGTGAAGATCCAGATAAGGATATATCTATATATATAAATAGTCCTGGAGGTTCAATAACTGCTGGTATGGCTATATACGATACTATGCAATATATAAAGCCAGATGTTTCTACTATATGTGTAGGTATGGCTGCTTCTATGGGAGCATTTTTATTATCAAGTGGTGCTAAAGGCAAAAGATATGCTTTACCAAATGCAGAAATAATGATTCATCAACCACTTGGTGGATTTCAAGGTCAAGCAACAGATATTCAAATACATGCTAATAGAATATTAAAAATCAAAGAATCTTTAAATAAGATTTTAAGTGAAAATACAGATCAACCTTTAGAAGTAATTGAAGCAGATGTTGAAAGAGATAACTTTATGACAGCAGATGAAGCTAAGACATATGGTTTAGTAGATAAAGTAATAACTAAGAACGAAACTGGAAAAGATAAATAAGAGTGTAATTTATTTATTGTACTAAGTGAGGTGAATATATGGCTAAATATGATGAAAAGAAACAGTTGAAGTGTTCATTTTGTGGTAAAACTCAAGACCAAGTAAAAAGATTAATAGCAGGTCCAGGAGTATATATTTGTGATGAATGTATAGATTTATGTTCAGAAATTATAGCAGATGAATTTGAAGAAACTGTGGAATTTGATACCAAAAGTGTACCTAAACCTAATGAAATAAAACAATATTTAGATTCTTATGTAATTGGTCAAGAAAGAGCTAAAAAGTCATTATCAGTAGCTGTTTACAATCATTACAAAAGAATTAATACTAATAAGCAAGATTCAGATGTAGAATTGTCAAAGAGTAACATTCTATTGTTAGGACCAACAGGTTCTGGTAAAACGTTACTTGCTCAAACACTTGCTAAAGTTTTAAATGTTCCATTTGCAATAGCTGATGCTACAACATTAACAGAAGCTGGATATGTTGGAGAAGATGTTGAAAATATTCTTCTTAAATTAATACAAAATGCTGATTATGATGTTGAAAGAGCAGAAAGAGGAATTATCTATATAGATGAAATAGATAAAATTGCAAGAAAATCTGAAAATCCTTCAATAACTAGAGATGTATCTGGCGAAGGTGTTCAACAAGCATTACTAAAGATATTAGAAGGAACAGTTGCTTCAGTACCACCTCAAGGTGGAAGAAAGCATCCACATCAAGAATTTATTCAAATAAATACATCTAACATATTATTTATTTGTGGTGGTGCTTTTGATGGCGTTGATAAAATAATAGAAAATAGAACAAGAAAAAGTTCTATGGGATTTGGTGCTGAAATTCAAGGTAAACATGAAAAGGACATTGGTAAACTTCTAAAAGAAATAATGCCAGGAGATTTACTTAAGTTTGGATTAATCCCTGAATTTGTTGGAAGACTTCCAATATTAGTCACTTTAGAATCATTAGATAAAGATGCTTTAATAAACATCTTAACTAAACCGAAAAATGCTCTTGTAAAACAATACAAGAAGCTATTTGAATTAGATGATGTTGAACTTGAGTTTAACAATGAAGCACTAACATCTATTGCAGAAGAAGCTATAGATAGAAAGACTGGTGCAAGAGGGTTAAGAGCCATCATAGAAGAAATGATGACAGAAATAATGTATGAAATACCTTCGGATGAACAAATAACGAAAGTTACTATAACTGAAGAATGCATTAAAAACAAAGAAAATCCTCAAGTAGAAAGATTACCGGAAGGTAAAACAAGGGGAACTTTAGCATCAAATAGAGTTAAAAAAGATATTGAATCAGCTTAATCTTAATACTGATATCTATTTAGATATCAGTATTTTTGTTCTTATATAGATATTTGAAAATGAATTAGTATTGACGTAATAAAAAAATGAATTTATCATACAAGGATATTGCAGAATTTAATTATAAAAACGAAATAACAGCAAAAGCTAGAAAAACTTTTGATAATAATTTATAATAATAATATTTAAGATTAGTTGTAACAAGTTTATAATTTAGACTAATCCTAAATTATGTATATTTATTGAAATATACACTTAATATGTGTATACTAAATGAAGTAATTAAGATGGAGGGGCGTTTGAATGACACAAAATTTATATACACTTCCGCTGATACCTTTAAGAGGGTTAACTATTTTTCCAAATATAGTAGCACATTTTGATGTTGGAAGAAAAAGATCAGTAGCAGCAGTTGAAGAAGCTATGTTAAATAATGAAGAAATTTTTCTCGTTACTCAAAAAGATCCTGAAATAGAGGATCCAGAGAGAGCAGATATATATGATATAGGAACACTTTGTAAAATAAAACAAATTCTTAAAATGTCTGACAATACAATTAGAGTACTTGTTGAAGGTGTAAAAAGAGGAAAAATAGTTGAATATGTGGCGAATGATAATGAATATATTGAAGGTTCTATAGAAATTATAGAACAGGAAATAGAGGTTAATGAAGAATTAGAAGCTTATATAAAACTTTTAGACGAAGAGTTTATTGATTTGCTGAAGCTATCGGATGATAACTATGCAGATATTATAAGATCAACAGAACCTTTAGAGGATCCTAGTGGGTTTGTTGACATAATAGCATCTTACTCTGTTACTGAAGATGATGTAAAGCAAGAAGTATTAGAAACAATAGATATTAAGAAAAGAATAGAGCTGGTATTAACTAGAGTTAAAATTGAAACAGATATATTAAAAATTCAAAATAAGCTTTCAAAAAAAGTTAAGAAACATATTGATGAAGAACAAAAGCAATTTTACCTTAGAGAGCAATTAAAAGCAATTCAAGAAGAATTAGGAATGGATGATGAAGAAAAGAAAGAAATAGATAAGTACGAAACTTTACTTAATAAAACAAAACTTCCAAAGCAAGTTAAAGAAAAGGCTCAGTATGAATTAAGTAGACTTAAAAGTACTTCTTCATCTTCTTCAGAAGGAAATTTGATAAAGTCATATTTAGATTGGGTATTTAACATACCTTGGAATAAGCAAACTAAGGAAAACATAGACATAATAAAAGCCAGAGAAGTATTAAACAATGAACATTATGGATTAGAAGATGTTAAAGATAGAATTATAGAATATCTAGCAGTAAAACAAATAAGTAAAAATTCTAAAGGACCTATTTTATGTTTAGTTGGCCCTCCTGGAGTAGGAAAAACTTCAATAGCTAAGTCAATAGCACATTCTACTAATAGAAAATATTCAAGAATATCTCTTGGCGGAATGAAAGATGAAGCTGAAATTAGAGGACATAGAAAAACCTATGTTGGAGCTATACCAGGAAGAATAGCTTATGCATTAAAAGAAGCTAAAACTATGAATCCTTTAATATTATTTGATGAAATTGATAAAATTAGTTCAAGTTATAAGGGAGAACCATCTGACGCGCTTTTAGAAGTATTAGATAGTGAACAAAATAAGACTTTTAGAGATAATTATTTAGAACTTGATATGGATTTATCAAAAGTAATGTTTATAGCTACAGCTAATTCTTTAGAAACTATACCAAGAGCTTTATTAGACAGAATGGAAATAATAGAGGTATCTGGATACACTTATGAGGAAAAATTCAATATAGCTAAAAATCACTTAATACTAAAAGTGCTTGAGGAAATGGGAATTAATTCTGATAAGGTAGAACTTAAAGATGAGGCAATTAATGAAATAATAGAAGGATATACTAGAGAATCAGGAGTTCGTGGACTTACAAGAAATTTAAATTCTATTATAAGAAAAGCTTTAGCAGAAATGTTAAGTGAAGATCTATCAAAGATTACAATTGATAAAAGCAAGGTACAAAAGCTTTTAGGTAAAAGAAAGTATGAATTTGATAAGATAGATAAAGAAGATAAAATCGGTGTAGTTACAGGTATGGCATGGACAGCATATGGTGGAGATACATTACCGGTAGAAGTAATGGCTATGAAGGGAAGCGGAAAGCTAGAACTTACAGGGAAATTAGGTGATGTAATGAAAGAATCTGCAAAAGCTGCTTATAGTTATGTTAGAGCGAACGCAGATAAATTTCAAATAGAAGAAAACTTCTATAAAAATAAAGATATTCATATACATGCACCAGAAGGTGCAGTTCCTAAAGATGGACCGTCTGCTGGAGTAACAATGGTTACAGCGTTAGTGTCAGCTTTATCAGGTAAGAAAGTTAAGCATAATATTGCTATGACAGGGGAAGTAACTTTAACTGGTAGAGTACTTCCTATAGGAGGATTAAAGGAAAAATCATTAGCAGCATTTAGAGCTGGTATAGATACTATAATAATTCCAAAAGAAAATGAGAAAGATATAGAAAAGATACCGAATTCAATAAAAAATAAATTAAATATCATTCCTGTAAGTCAAGTGAATGAGGTATTAAAAAATGCGCTAATTGGAGAGGATACTAATGAGAATTAAACAATCAGAATTTATTATTTCAGCCGTAAAACCACATCAATACCCAATTGATAGTAGAAATGAAGTTGCTTTTGTTGGAAGATCTAATGTTGGAAAAAGTTCTTTAATAAATTCTTTAACTAATAGAAAAAAATTAGCTAAAGTAAGTGGAACACCAGGAAAGACAAGACTTATAAATTTCTTTTTAATAAATAATGACTTTTATTTAGTTGATTTACCTGGATATGGATATGCCAAAGTATCAAAAAGTGAAAAAGACACTTGGGGAAAGACTATAGAGACGTATTTATCTCATAGAGAAGAATTAAAAAGAATAGTATGTCTTGTAGATTCAAGACATAAGCCAACTGGTGATGATATAATGATGTATGAGTGGGCTAAGCATTTTGGATATGATGTAGTTGTAGTTGCAACTAAAAGTGATAAACTTAAAAATTCAGAGTTCAAAAAAAGTGAAAAACTAATAAGAGATACATTAAATTTAACAAAAGATGATAAATTATATTTTTATTCATCTTTAAATAAAAAAGGAACAGAAGAGTTAATTGACAAGCTTTTTTTAGAGTTTGCTACAGATATTGATTAAATATACTCTAATAACGTATTTATATTGAAAACTAGCGTTTAAATTTAATAAATAAAAGAGTTAAAACTCCATCAAAATTAATTTTTTGATGGAGTTTTATTTTATTTTAAAAATAGTGTCAAATTAAATATGAGCGAATAGTATATAGTATCAAGAATAAAAAATTTCCAAGGAGGAATATATATGGAGATGAATGATATCCTAAATGGCTTAAATTCATGTGATGATAATTGTTGTGATTCAGATACTAGCAATAATTGTTGTTGTGGAAATAACATCGGAGGAAATCCAGGATTCAACCCAGGTTGTGGAAATGGTGGATTTGGTACCGGCTGTGGATTAGGTAGCTGGATTTGGATTTTATTAATATTATTCTATTGTGGCTGTGGTAGTAATGGCTTCTTAGGCGGTGGAAATAATAGTTATATGAATAATAATTGCTGTGCATGCAATGATGATTGTTGTTGTTGTTGTTGTTGTTGTGGACGTCCAATGAAAGAGTGCTGCTGCAGCAATAACAATTGCTGTTGTAACAACAAAGGAAATGCAACTGGCAGTGGATTATTAGGAAACTGTAGTGCATATCTATTCTTATTAGTAATTCTATTCCTTTGTAATGGATGGGGTGGAAATAATGCAGGATGCGGTGGTGCTGGAATAAGCCCATTTACATCAGGTTTAGGTAATTTTACTGGCAATTGTTGTTGCTAGAATTCTGAATTTTTAGGAAGGAGAGATATATATGTCTAAAAAGAAGAATAAATGTTGCTGTGAAAAGAAAATGAATGATTGCTGTTGTACACCTTGCTGCACAAACAATAATACTGGATCTGGCTTCTTAGGTGGAGGATGTGGTGTTGCACCAATTATATTCTTATTAATAGCATGTGGATCAGGATTACTAAATTGTAATTCATCATATTTAATTATCTTACTATTTATATTATTTGGTGGATGTTTCTTCAATTCAGGATATAACAATTCAGGAAATGTTTGCTGCTGCTAGATAGTGGATGGAGGGCTTAATTTTAAGCCCTCCAAAAAAATGCGTAAAAGTATAAACATATTTACTGTATTATACATATATTAAATTAGGAGAATTATAATTGGAGGAATTTTGATGGCTAAACATAAACGTAAGGAAAAACAGCCAGTTGATAATAATATGGGAAGCAATAATTTTAGAAACAATAATGTCAATCCATTTGGAATAGATCCAGCTCAATTAATGGGAATGTTAGGAGGAAATTTTGATATAAATAGTCTTTTAGCATCTATGAATATAGATGGCTTAAATTTAGCTAATTTAGCACCATTAGCAAATATGGCAGGAATAAATTTAGGTAATTTCGGAAATGCAAATCAAAGAAACATGAATATGAACAATATGAACATGAATAACATGAATCCTATGAATGGAAATAATAACATAAATACAATGAATGATATTACAAGTGACTTTATGAATACATCAAATGATATTATGAATGATTTTACAGATAAATCAAATGACATAAATATTCAAGAAAAAAATATAAGTGAGAAGAAAAATAAAAGATCAAATTCTCATCATAAAAAAGAAATTGAAGAAGAAGATAGTAATTTAGAAATGTTAATATCTTTAAGGGGGTTTGTTCATCCAGAAAAAGTTAATTTTATAGATAAGATAATAGATTTGTATAAAAATGGTGCATTTAAAGATATTTAAAATACTATGTATAACAAATGGAATTGTTGTTAATAATATTACTGTAACGGAGAATATATTCTCCAAAAGCTTAATAAAAAATACCTTTTTATTAAGCACCCCCCCCATCCCCCTTTTAGGCCGCATTAGCGGCCTTTTTATTTAATCCTTTTTATTGAAATGATTTTAAAATTAGAGTCCTCTATTGTAGAATCTAGATAAAAAATAACTTCACTTTTATCTCCCTCTTCTCCCTTTAATTTATTTTTTTCAAAAGTTAATCTCCATTTTAAAGATGTAGCATTACTATAAGAATCCCAATTGTAATCATAAAAGAATGCATCTTGAAAAGAATAGGAATGATTCTCCTTATCTAAATTCCATAAAGTAGCTAAATCGTTACTATCTATTTTAGGGGAAAATATATCAGGTAAATCATCTAATTCATAAGGTGTTTCTATTAATTTGATGAAATTAGTTATGTTGTTTAGTGACGGAATAGTAGAAGCATCGTTTGTTGTATCTAATACTTCATTATTTATTATCATAAAACTACTTGAAGATGAATTTCCTTTGGATGCTGACAATGAAAAACATTGAGGCGTTTTATTATTTTTAGAGTCTAATATGCCAAATATATTTTTATCACTTGAATATAGATTTTGAAATTCACCATCTTTCCAAGAAAATATATAACATATGCTTTTATTTTCTTTTACACCTTGTAGAATTATTTCTGGATTTACATCTCTAGAAAGATCATATAAATAAATTTTGGGTGACCAATGGTTATTTAAAGAAAAAAGTACATTGTCATTAATTTTAGTAGATAGATAAGTGTTATTACTATTATGAGAAATGTTTAAATCAACAGTATTATCTTTTTTAATAAATTCTATATGTTCATTTTGACCATCACAAGTCAAATCGATATCTATGTTTTTAGTTGAATCTATAGGAGCAATGGTTTGTAAATTATTACTTTTGTTTATAATAATAGTAGTAGATATAATTATTACAACTATTAAAGCTAGAATAAATTTTTTTTTGATTATTAATAATTTCATTATGTATCACCTCAATTAAATTATATGTACATAATATTTTTTTAATTCTAACTTTATAAAAAAATATACCCATTTTTAATAATCTAAGATTATAAAAATGGGTATATTTATAATTTATTTTTTTATTATTTTAAATGTTGACAATCTTTACAGTATCCATAAAAATAAACTCTATTATAACAAACTGTAAACTTAGAGTGATCTTCTGCTAATTGATTAATATAATCCAAGTTTAAATCTTCAAAGTCATCAATTCTTCCACAAGTTAAACATTGTATATGTGGGTGTGAATTAGGATTTCTATCATATCTGAAATTTCCTTCCCCAACATTAATTTCTTGGATAAGTCCTACATCTACTAAAGTTTTTAGTGTTTTATATACAGTAGCTAAACTCATGGTTGGATATTGCTCATGAATAGCTTTATATATAATTTCGGCAGATGGGTGTGATGCAGTGCCTAATAAATAATTATATACAGCTAATCTTTGTGGTGTCAATTTAAGCTTTTTTTCTTTGAAAATTAAAGCTATTTCGTTAATTGTAAACACCTCCGTTTATTGTAATATATTAAAAGTATATAATAATAATAATTAAAAGTCAATTATTATTATTACTTAATAATGAAATAGGTAGTAATAATTATTAAATAATAAGAAATATACGGAAAATATTCATAAAAAATATTATATTATTAATATTTTGTAAATTACCTATTGTATACTTTATCAAATTCTGTTAAAATATAAGTAGGACAAGTTGTTAATTTATTAACAATCTATTTTAAAAATTATATTATTATAGAGGAGGAGTACGATATGGCAAAATATAAAGTTGGAGACGAATTAATAATAGTTACTGATCCTAATAAAGAGATGGAAAAATTAAAAGAGTTAACTTGTTTAAAAATAGATGGGGACTTTGCACAAATAGCATGGGGCGTAAAAATTGTAGATGTAGAATATAATAAGCCTAATGTAACTTTAACATATATAAATTTTAAAGGTGAAAGAAATAAAGTATTTGCAATATGCAAAGATATAGCAAATTTTGATAACGAAAAGGTATTAGAAAAAGCATTATTAAAAGCTTTCCAAAATGAAATAATAAATATAGCAGTTGATAAAAATAGCTAGTGTTTATAGAAGTAACTATATATGAACACAATTTTATTATAAGTGAAAAAAATTAATTTATTACATGTAGAAATTTTCTAACATAAAGTAAATTAATGTTTTTTCACTTTTTTGTTTTATTATATATAATATGTGATATAATAAGAAAAATTAAATAATAAAAAATAATATATATTTGTTAATTAATTAACGTTATATACAAAAACTACTTATAATTAAGCAGCTCATGTATAAGGAGGAAAAAGTTATGGGAAAATATAAAGTTGGAGAAGAATTAATAATAATTACAGATCCAAGTAAAGAAGTAAAAAAGATAAAAGAACTAAATCAATTAAATATAAAAGATGATTTTGCTCAGATATCTTGGGGGATAAAAGTTATAGATGTAGAGTATGATAAACCAAATGTAACTTTAACTTATATGAATTTCAAAGGTGAGACTAATAAGGTATTTGCAGTATGCAAAGATATAGAAAACTTTGATAACCAAAAGGTATTAGAAAAGGCATTGTTGAAAGCATTCCAAAATGAAATCATAAATATAACAGTAAATAAAAATAATTAGAAGTTTAAGCTATACTATTAATTTTTAATAGTATAGCTTTATTTTTTTATAGAAGAAATAGAGAGTTTTTAATTTGAAAAAATTACATTATGTTTAGATAAAGGTTATATAAATGTTAATTTTATATAGCTTTGAACATTAAGATATTTTTATAAATAGAAAGAAAAAAAGAAAAATATTATAAAAATATGTAAAAATGCTAAAAAACTTTATTTTTGTTATATTTTATAATATAATGAGTCTGATGGAAACAATTTCTTACAAAAAAAGGGTGTGAGTTTATGGGTAAGTGTCCATTTTGGTCAAGTTCTAAGGAGTATCATGAATGTTATGATTCATGTCCAATGTTAACAAGTGATATTGAAGATGATGGACAATGTATTTTTAAAGAATACTTATCAGTAAATAGAATAAATTTCAAAGATATAATAAAAGAAGAATATAGCTTTTTAAAAAAATCTATTTATAATGATGAAAGTAACTATTAGTTAGCATAAAAAATATCCTATATTTAAAGTTAAAAATATAGGATATTTTTTTGATTGTGCCTAATAATTGGATCTGTTTTAAATACATCAACATTATGCTAAAACAGAGCATAATGATTAATCTTGAGTTTCATATGATTTAGTATATTTATGAAGAAGTGATTGCTTTAATGCCCATAGATTTTCAGATAAATCTACATAGTAAGTATGTGGATTTTCAAATCTAAGAACTTCAGACCATAATTTATTTGTTTCATTTTTAGCAAAATCTCTAATTGCAAGCACACTAGGTGATTCATAAATACAATTGCCACTATCAAATAACTGAACTTGAAGCTCTTTAGCATAGTAATTTTTTAATTTTTTTCTCTTCCAAGTATGAACGGGATCAAATATAGTCAATGTTTTACTTTCATCCACTTGTTCATTCTTTAAAGCTATTAGGTCAGCTAAAGCTTTATGAGAAGATTTATCAAAAATTCTAATTACTTTTTTAAAACCAGGATTGGTTATTTTTTCATCATTTTCACTGATTTTAATTTTAGGTACTAGTTCATTATCGTTTTCTATAGCTACTAATTTATAAACACCACCAAATACAGGCTCTGATTTTGCAGTTATTAATCTTTCACCTACACCAAATGAATCTATACAAGCGCCTTGCTCTAGTACATCTCTAATTATATGTTCGTCTAGTGAGTTTGAGATTACTATTTTACAATCATCGTATCCAGCTTCATCTAGCATTTGTCTACAACGCTTAGTTAAATAGGTTATATCACCAGAATCTATTCTAATACCCGTAGGTCTTTTTCCCAGTGGTTTTAATATTTCATCAAAAACTTTTATTGCATTAGGGATACCAGATTTTATAACATTATAAGTATCTATTAATAATAAGCAATTATCTGGATAAAGTTCAGCCCATGATTTAAATGCTTCATATTCATTGTCAAATAGTTGTACCCAGCTATGAGCCATTGTACCTACAGCAGGAATATTAAACATTTTATCTGAAATAGTACATGCTGTTGAATCACATCCACCTATCATTGCAGCTCTAGCACCATAAATAGCACCATCATATCCTTGAGCTCTTCTAGAACCAAACTCCATTACAGAACGATTACCAGCAGCTCTACAAATCCTGTTAGCTTTTGTTGCTATTAATGTTTGATGGTTTATAGTTAAAAGTATCATTGTTTCTACAAGTTGTGCTTGGATTACAGGACCTTTTACTGTTACTAATGGCTCATTTGGAAATACTGGATTTCCTTCTGGAATAGCCCAAACATCACAACTAAATTTAAAATCTCTTAAATATTTAAGAAAATCTTCTGAAAAAATATTTTTATTTTTTAAATACATAATGTCTTCATCAGTAAATTTTAAATTATTTAAGTATTCTATTAATTGTTCAACTCCAGCCATGATACAATAACCACCGCCATCAGGAACTCTTCTAAAGAACATATCAAAATATGCAATTTTATTTTGAAGATTTTTATTGAAATAACCATTTCCCATAGTCAATTCATAAAAATCTACTAACATTGTAAGATTTCTCTCGTATCTAACATTAAATTTATTTTCCATGAATAGTCTCCTTTAAGTAAAGTTCACAATACTATAATTAAGTTATCTACCTATAGTTTGTGAAAGTATCTATAAAAGTATATAATAAAATTATTGTACATCTATAATATAATTATTACAATATAGTTATTTATTGCGTTATTATATAATAATTCAAGAATTAAGTAAGGAAAGAGGAAGTTAATGTATAATCTGGATATATATCAAAATGAAGCAGTGATAACTAAGGATAAAAATGCATTAATTATTGCAGCTCCTGGATCTGGAAAAACTACTGTAATAATTAACAGAATATATTATTTAGTTAATAAACTAAAAGTTAGTAATGGACGTATAATAGTAATTACATTTACTAAAGCAGCAGCTAAAAACATGAAAGAAAGATATGAAAATAGATTTAAACAAAATATATCACCATTCTTTGGCACATTTCATGGACTCTTTTACAAAATTCTTTTAAGAACAGGGAAAAGTATAGATATAATAGATGGAAGTATTGTAAACAAGCTTATAAATAAAGTGTTAACAAAGTATTTTGATGACATTAATGAAGATAAAATTAAAGAAGTTTTAAATAATATATCATTATATAAAACTTCAAGAATAAGACTGAGTGATTTCAAACCATCTGTATCTAGAGAAATATTTGAAGATGCTTTAGAATGTTATGAATATTATAAAAAAGAGCATGGAAAAATAGATTTTGACGATTTAGCCATAGAAGCGTTAGAATTACTTGAAAATAATGAAAAGGCATTAAGTTATTATAGAAAATTATTTAAATATATTCTAGTTGATGAATTTCAAGATTGTGATGAGTTACAAATTGAATTTTTAAAATTAATAAATTATGGTGAAGATAATTTTTTATTTGCTGTTGGAGATGAAGATCAGTGTATTTATTCATTTAGAGGGTCTAGACCAATGTATATGGTTACTTTTGATGAGATATTTAAAGATAGTAAAAAACATTATTTATCGATTAATTATAGAAGTAAAGATAATATAGTTGAAAAGTCTAAGGCATTAATAAAGTTTAATAAAGAAAGAAATAATAAAAAAATATTATCTAATAAAAAAGAAAATGGAATAATCAAATTCTATACTCCTTATAACGAAAAGTCTCAAGGGGATATTTTAGTAGATTTAATTAAAAATGAAAAAAAATATAATATAGAATATGAAGAAAATGCTGTTCTTTATAGAACTAATATGGAAGCTATGAGTGTTATAGATGCATTTACTAAAAATCATATTCCATTTAAATTGTTAGATAGACAATATAATTTTTTTGAACATTTTATATGTAAAGATTTGATAGCTTATTTAAAATTTGTTGTAAACCCCTTTGATAAAGAGAGTTTTCTAAAGATTATAAATAAACCATTTAGATATATAAGTAAGCACAATATAGATTATGTGAGAAAGTATACTATACAGGAAAATTTGATTGATATATTAATAAACAAAGATGATACTCCACCATTTCAAAGAAAGAAGCTGGATGAATTAAAGAAAGACTTTAATTATTTAAATAAAGTTTCTTTAGGTTCTGCAATTTCATATATAGTTATGGATCTAGAATATATAGATTATTTGAAATCTTATTGCGAAAGATTTAGTCAGAACTTAGATGATTTAGAAGAAGTAATTGAAGAATTCAAATTATCCGCAGAAGGATTTAAAAATATATTTGATTTTTTAGTTCACATTGAAAATGTAAGTAATGAAATAGAAGAAAGTAAAAATAAAAATCAAAGAGAAGGAGTAATACTTAGTACAATTCATGGAGTAAAGGGCATGGAATTTAAAAATGTATATCTTATAAATTGTAATGAAGATACTATTCCACATTCCTCTAGCAAAGAAGAAAACATAGAAGAAGAAAGAAGACTTTTTTATGTTGGAATAACAAGAACAATAGATAATCTTTATTTATTTGCACCAAGGAATAGAAGAGGACAATTTAAGGAAATATCTAGATTTATAGGTGAATCAGGATTTGACAAACTGCCTAAGGATACTTATGGATATAAAATAGGTGATGATATAATGCAAAAGACTTATGGCTTAGGTAAAATAGAATCAATTGAAGATGATAAAGTTACTATAAATTTTAAAGATGGAATTATTAGAAGTTTTTCTTTAAAGGTATTAGCAGAAAATAATTTAATACAAAAGATTGTTTAATAGTTTTGTAAATAAAATATTGTTTTTATATGCCTCTGCTTTCTTGCTAAAGTAAAAAATGTTAAAGAATAATAGAATAAATTATTTGTAATAAATAGTTATATATTTAGTTAATATTATTTTAAAGGATTTTATATTAATTTATAGAATATATACTTTTAGATAAATATTTATGATTTATGCATTATATTAAGAGATAAGGTGATTTCGTTATGAATGTTAAATTATGGATTGTTATATTAATTTTAGCAGCAGTTATACTCATTGCAGTTGGTAAAATAATAAATCCAAAAGAAGAACGAGAAAAATATAAGAAAAATAAAATTAAATAAGCATAAGAATGGAGTTTTAATACTTCATTTTTATGCTTATTTTCATGCAAAAAAATAATAATATTTTGTATAATTTTATTTTATTATAACTTTTATGAAATATATAGTATAATTATTTGGATAATAAAGAAATTGTGAGAATTATGATTAATTGAATGTGATTAGATTATAATATATAATTTATAGTATATTTAAGAGGAATAATTACTAAATTTGTACGATAAAGGTTGTGTTTAGATGGAGTTAAAAAATTTTAATCCTAAAGATATAATTTTTTCATTAGATATAGGAACAAGATCTATAATAGGAACTGTAGGGATAATAAGAGATAAAAAATTTGAAGTAGTATGTGAAGAATATATGGAACATGAAGAAAGAGCCATGGTAGATGGTCAAATTCATGATATTAATTTAGTTGCTTCTGTGGTTGAAAAAGTGAAAAGAGTATTAGAAGAGAAAATAGAAATTACACTTACAGAAGTATCCATAGCAGCTGCTGGGAGATTTTTAAGAACTGTAAATTCAAGGGCAGAAATAGAAATAGATGAAGATCAAGAAATTGATAAGGAAATTGTAAGGAGTTTAGAACTTAGTGTTGTTAAAAATGCAGAAGAAGAAATAGATAATAGTGCTGATGGAAAATTATATTGTGTTGGTTATTCTGTTAAAAGCTTTTATTTAAATGGCTTTGTTATATCTAATTTAATAGGACATAAGGGGAAAACTATTGAAGCAGAAGTAATAGCAACATTTTTACCGAGATCTGTCATTGATTCTCTTTATTCTGTAATGAATAAGGTAAATTTAAAAGTAACTAATTTAACATTAGAACCTATTGCAGCAATAGAAGCTGCTATACCTAAAAATTTAAGGTTATTAAATATTGCTCTTATAGATGTTGGTGCGGGAACATCAGATATAGCAATAAGTAATAAAGAAACAATATCTGCATATGGTATGGTACCCATGGCTGGAGATGAAGTTACTGAAATAATAGCACAAGAGTATTTAGTTGATTTTAATACAGCAGAATTTATAAAAAAGTCTGTAAATGAATCTAAAGAAATTGTTTATACTGATGTGTTAGGCCTTGAAAATACAATTTTATCATCAAATATTATTAAATTAATTGATCCATCAGTAAAAAAGATATCAGAAGAGATTTCAAGTAAGATTTTAGAATTAAATGGTGGAAAGTCTCCAAGTGCTGTATTTTTAGTTGGTGGAGGGGCACATACACCTAGACTATTAGAATGTATAAGTGTGAATTTAAATTTACCACCTCAAAGAATTGCAATTAAAGATAGAAATGCTATTACAGAATGCATATCTGATAATTCCTTGGGATCAGCAGGGGTTACAGTACTAGGAATAGGACTTATAGCATTAAGAAATTTAGGTACAGATTTTATTGATGTTATATTAAATGATACACCTGTTAGTTTATTTAATTCTCACAAGCATACAGTTATGGATGTATTACTTCAAGCGGGAATTAATCCCTCATTACTTATAGCTAAAAATGGAAAGAGTATAAGATTTAAATATAATGGACGTAAAAGAATTGTATTTGGAGAATATGGAACTAGTGCTAAGATATTTATAAATGGAAATGAATCTGCATTAGAAACAGAAGTTAAGGCTAATGATAATATAGAAGTACAATATGCTAAGAATGGTAATAATGCGAGTCCTAAAGTACGTGATTATATTGAAAATATAAATTCTATAACTATTTATATTAATGATGAACTTATAAATTTGGAACCTATAATAACAATAAATAATAAAATAGAAGATATACATTATGAATTGAAAAATAGTGATGAACTTAGAGTATTTATACCAAATAAAGTTTCTGAAATAAAAGAATATGTTTTAAATAATGATGAAATAAGCTTGTTCAAAGATGATGTTTTGTTACATGAGGAATATGAAGCTCAAGATGGAGAAAGACTTATAAAAAAAGATAGTTCATTAGTTGAAACACAAATAGAGAATGATAAACTAGAAGATATTGAACCAATAAACGATAGCAATGAAGAACTTAAAAAAGAAAACGAAGAGTCTAAGTTAAATGAAGATTATGAATTAAGTACTGATGATAATTTAAATAATGATGTAGATAAAGATAAATTTCAGGAAAAATTTAATGAAATAAAAGTTATTGTAAATAATAAAGAGATAGTATTAAAAGGCAAAAATGAATATGTTTTTGTTGATATTTTTGACTATATAGATTTTGATTTAACAATTTCAAAGGGCACAATAAATTCTAAAGTTAATGGGGAAAATTCATCATATACAGCTAGAATAGATGAGGGCGATGTTATAGAAGTTTATTGGTCATAATATCTAGAAGGGAAGTATGTGTTTATGATAGATTTTAAAAAAGAGGCTAATGATATAAAAGACAAATTGATATCAATAAGACGAGATATACATGAGCATCCAGAAGTTGGTTTTGAAGAACATAGAACTTCTGACCTTATAAAAGACTTTTTAAAAACAGAAGGCATTGAATATATAGAGGTATCAAAAACTGGAGTTTGTGGAATTATAAAAGGAGAAAAAGTAGGCAGCAATAAGACTATAGCAATAAGAGGAGACATGGATGCACTTCCTATTCAAGATATGAAATCTTGTGAGTATAGCTCAAAAGTAAGTGGGAAAATGCATGCATGTGGACATGATGCACATACAACAATACTTTTAGGAGTAGCCCAAATATTAAATAAATACAAAAGTGAATTTAGTGGAAATGTGAAATTATTATTTGAACCTGCTGAAGAAACTGTTGGTGGAGCTCAATATATGATACAAGATGGAGTACTAGAAAATCCAAGGGTTGATTATGTGTTGGGTCTTCATGTTGATGAAAATGTAAGTATTGGAAATATAGAAGTTAAAAAAGGCGTTGTTAATGCTGCATCTAATCCATTTAAAATAAAAATTACAGGTCAAGGGGGACATGGAGCTGCACCACATACAACAATTGATCCTATTGTTGTAGCTAGTCATATAGTAATTGCACTTCAAAGTATAGTTAGTAGAGAAATATCGCCTGTAAATCCATCAGTAATTACTATTGGAACAATAAATGGGGGGACAGCTCAAAATATTATTCCAGGGGAAGTTACATTAAGCGGAATAATTAGAACGATGACAAAAGAAGACAGAATATTTGCAAGCGAAAGATTAAAAGAAATTGTTAATGGAATTGCTTTGTCTTCAAGAGCAAAAGCAGAAATAGAGATAGAAGAAAGCTATCCTTGTCTATACAATGATGATTATATGGTAGAATTGTTAAAGAGTTCTGCAAGTCATATATTAAAAAATGAAAATGTAGTTGAACAAAAAGCACCTCATATGGGAGTTGAAAGTTTTGCATATTTTGCAATGGAAAGACCAGGAGCATTTTATTTTCTAGGATCAGGAAATAAACAAAAGAAAACCACTGAACCTGCACATAGTAATCTTTTTAATATAGATGAAGATTGTATACCACTTGGTGTAGCAATTCAGTGTTTAACAGCATTTAATTATTTAACAAAGTAACCAAAAGAAAAATTATAGGAGTGATAATATTTGAAAATCGAAATAGGAGCTAATGAAGCCGGTCAAAGATTAGATAAATTTTTAAGAAAGTTATTAAAGGACGTTCCACTAAGTGCAATATTTAAAGCTTTAAGAAAAAAAGATATAAGAGTTAACGGTAAAAAACAAAGTGAAAAGTATTTCTTAGAAGAAGGAGATATTGTTGAAATAAAATATATAAAGAGTAATCCGGAAAAGAAAGAAAAATTTATTCAAGTAAATTTTAGTGGAATGAAAACAGCATATGAAGATGAAAATTTATTAGTAGTTGAAAAATGGCCAGGTATTTTAGTACATCCTGATAAAGATGAAAAAGAACCTACATTAACAGATTATGTACTTTCATATTTAAAAGAAAAAGGATCATACGTTCCAGAAAATGAAATTACATTTACACCTGCACCATGTAACAGATTAGATAGAAACACATCTGGTTTGGTTATGTTTGGAAAAACATTTGAGGGATTAAAATCTATCAATGAAACAATAAGAGAAGATAGAGTAAGAAAATATTATGTAGCTTTAGTTAAGGGAAAGGTAAAAGATGGATTATATACAGGATATATATTAAAGAATCAAGATACAAATATATCTAAGGTATATGAAAAAGAAGTACCAGATTCTAAAAAAATAGCAATGGAAGTTACTACAACACAAACTAATGGTGCATATTCACTACTTGAAATTAATTTAATTACAGGAAGAAGCCATCAAATAAGAGCTCATTTATCACATTTAGGAAGTCCTATAATTGGTGATGACAAATATGGAGATAGAAAATTAAATTCATTCTTCAAAAACAAGTATGGATTAGAATATCAATATTTATATGCATATAAATTAGTTTTTAAAGAAATGAAAGGTAAAGTAGCTTATTTAACAAATAAAACTGTAGTTAATGCTTTACCTCCGATATTAAAGAAGATAAAGAGTGATGTATTTAAATTTTCACTTAGATAGGGGTTTAATATGAAAGAAGAATCATCTACTAAAGGCTTTGTAATTCTTTCAGCAGCAGGACTTTTAGCTAAACTGATGTCTGTATTTTATGTTCCGTTATTAAGAAGAACAATAGGTCTTGAAGGCCTTGGAATATACCAAATGTGTTATGAAGTATTCATATTTGCATATGCAGTAACTACTTTAGGAGCTCAGCCAGCAATTGCAAAAGTTGTAGCTGAGCTTACAGCTATGAAAAATAAAAGAGATGCAATTAAGGCACTAAAGATATCTACAATACTTTATGCTGGTGTTGGCGGTATAATAAGTATACTTATCATGATATTATCTACGCCTATAGCAAATGCAATAGGAACACCACAAGCGGCATATGGTCTGCTATTTTTAGCTCCAAGTATTTTTGTGACTTCTATATTGTCAGCATATAGGGGGTACTTTCAAGGTAAAAATAATATGACAGCAATAGCTGTATCTCAAGTATTAGAACAAATAATAAATGTTGGAGTGAGTTTAGCATTTGCTTATGTTTTAGTAAAAATAAGCATTCCTTATGGTAGCGCTGGTGGAACAGTAGGTACTACATTAGGTGCAATAATAGCGTGCCTTTATATGATATATGTATATTATAAGAAAAATTATGAAGGGGAAGCCTTTGGTGCAGAGTCACCTGTTAAAAGGGTAAGCAATAAGAGAATAGTTAGGAAATTAGTCAAATACGGAGTACCAATCACATTAAGTGCTGGATTACAAAACTTGGGTAGCTTAATTGATATGGTAAATGTAAAAAATAGATTAGCTTATGCTGGTTTTTTAGAAAAACAAGCTAATGAGCTTTACGGAATACTTGGAACGTACAAAACATTACTTTCTGTTCCGTTAGTAATAGTTACAGCACTAGCAACAACAGTATTACCTGCAATTGTAAGTGCAGTAGCTATAAAAGATAAAAAAGAGATTAGAAGAAAAGTAAATTTTGCATTTAGAATAACTTATGCAGTGACAATACCAGCAGCTGTAGGACTTGCCGTTTTAAGTAAAGAAATTTATTTATTATTATATGGCTCAGAACAAGGATTTGAATTAATGATATACGGTTCTGTTGTTGTAATATTAATGGCCGTTGTACAAATTCAAAATGTTATATTGCAAAGTATGAATAAGCTTTACTTTGTTTTAGGAACATTTATGATAGGTATAGTAGCTAAAATAGTTACAAATTACATATTGGTTGGAATGCCAGAGATCAATGTATTAGGTGCTGTTTTTGGTAATTTTCTATGGTTTGCAATACCTTTTATATTAAATCAACGAAAACTTAGCAAAACATTAAAAATGAGATTACCAATGTTTAAGCATACTTTAAAACCGATTCTTTCTTCAATAGGAATGGTTGCAGGCATATACTTAATTAAAGAACCTTTTGGAGTATTACTCATATTGTTAGATGCTGGAGGAATAGCACAAGGATTAGTAACAATGCTTATGATTTCAGTAGGTGGATTTGCATACTTGTACTTGATGATAATATTAGGCGGCATCAGAAAAAATGATATTACGTCATTCTCTCAAAAAGCATATAATATCTTGCCAAGATTTTTGAGAGTAAAATTAAAATAATTGGCTATGTTTTAGTAGAGCGTTGATATATACATAAGCAA
>NZ_JAMQIF010000010.1:12272-34725 GCF_023845855.1 Clostridium sp. ZBS2 | reverse complement strand
CAACACGCATTTAAAACAGAACCAAATAATTTTATCTATGTTTGAATAGAATCTTGATGTGAGTTTGAGAAATAGGATATAACATAATTAAGGAGAAAGTTCATGTTTCTAAATGTAGAGTTTAGAAACATGAACTTTTTATGTTTGTCAAAAATTAAAAATTCTAATTTCCCAGTTTTTAATTAAAATAAGTAGTAAATACATTATTAAACATCGCTTTCTCCAAAGGTTCCAAGATATAAAAATATTATAAAAGTTAAACCAATTACCATAAAACTATTTACTATAGGTAAATTAACTAAAACATTTTTAGCGAATATATTAATAATTAAAAAGCTTAAAATACCAAGAAGTAAGTATATTATTACATTTGTAAAATTTAAATTTATATTAATATGTTTCTTAACTTCGTATAAATTAAGTGATAATCCAATACCACAAGCTATAAATAGAGTTATACTATTACCAAAAATATTTATACACGGTATTGATGTAAATACATATAAGCATACTAACTCAATTGAAGCTTCAATTAATGAATTTCTAAGAATAACACCCTGCCTATTAAGACCATTTAAAATTCCAAACATAGTAGTAGAAGTGAAGAAAATCGGTGCAGCAAGTGATGCAACTCTTATATATGGACCTAAATCATTTCTGCCATAAAAAATTTTTCCTAATTCATCAGGAATGATATTGCATATTATAGTCGTTGAAAGTCCAAGTAAAAAGGCTAGTTTAATTACTTTTCTAATACGAAGAGAAGCCTTATACTGATTTCCTTGACTTAAAGTTTGCGAAAGATCTGGTATAAGCAAAGTATTTATAGTTGAAACAACAATAAGAGGAATAGCGATCAATCCCATAGCCATACCATTATATTTACCTATTAAGCTTAAGGCTTCAGAATAATTAAAACCAGCACATACTAATCTCCTAGGTACAACTAAAGTGCAAAGTGTAGCTAAAATATTGCTTAGGAAGCCATTTAAACATAAAGGAATTGCTACTATTATTACATCAAACAATAATTGAAATCTACCTTCTGGTTTTTCATATGATTTTGGAATTTTTTTTACAGTGTATTTATAGTAAATAAATAAACATAATAAGCTTTGAAATTCACCAATGCATAATGCAACAGTAGCTAATGTAACCATATTTTGAAGTGTCTTAGCTTTTAAGAAAAATATTAAAATACTTACAGTTACAATTCTCATAGCTTTTTCAAAAATATCAATAATAGCAGGTGCTTTTATTTCCGATGTTCCATAAAAATAGCCTTTAAAAATATTTGAAATTGCAATACAAACCATAGCTGGACATATAACACGTATAGCATCAATAGTTCGCACATCATTAACACCATATTTACCTATTATTGGTGCAGCAAAAAAAACCATTATGCCAATAAGTAGAGCCCAGGTTATGTTAAAAAGAGAAACAATTCGTATAGTTCTAGTTATATTTTTATATTCTCCTTTTTGTTTATATATTGCAGATATTTTAGAAATAGCAGCTACGATTCCTGCACTCATAAGGCATATGAACAAATTATAAATTGGCATAACTAAGTTATATAAGCCCATACCCTCGGGACCAAGTATTTTAGACAAATATATAGTAAATATAAATCCAAGAATTCCTGTTGTTATATTAGAAGCCGTCAGTAAAAAAGAATTCTTTAAAAAGTTGTCCTTACTCAAATCTAATTCACTCCTTTAAATTACAATAAAGCATATTCAAAGTAATGACTAAATATGAACATTTTAAATTAAAAGTTAAGATATGATAAACATTTTAATTTAAAAGGTTAAGCTTAAGGGTATATTTTATTAGATTTAAAATATAAATTTAACAAGGGAAAATATATGGTTAATTTTATATTGAGGGGGTTAAGATTTGAAAAGATTTTGTCAATTTTTATTTAGTTCCGTTATAATAGTAAGTTTAGCTTTTTTATTGTTTAAATTTTCAGGAATTTATAGAGTAAACATTTTAAAAGATAATATAGATTGGAGTATTTCATCAAAAAATTGTAAGAATGCAGTGGCTTTTGATAAAGATGAATATGAAAATACATATGTGGCGTATAAGAACTATATAAAATTATTAAAAGATGATGGAAGAGAAGAAACATTGGTAGAAAATAAGTCGTTTTCTATAGAAAGTATAGTTTGTACAAAGGATGATATGTATTTTATTTCAAATGATGAACTTTATCATTATAATATGGCAAGTAAATTTCTGGAGGTAATTCTAAAAGAAATACCAACAAACGGTGAAAATCTTGATAGAAATCTTATTGTTAAGGATTCAAATTTACTTTTATCAATTGGAGCAGCAACTAATTCCGGAATTGCAGAAGGTAATGGAGAAATAGATTTTAACAAAATTCCATACGATAAGAGTCCTATAAATATTGTATTGAATGGTGAAAATTATGGAGAAGAAAAAACAGGGGCATATATGCCATATACCAATTCAAGTATTAGAGGTCAAAAAATAAGTGCTGAAAAATTTGGAAACGCATCTGTTATAAAAATAGATTTAAAAACTAATAAGACCTCTCTATATGCATGTGGAATAAGAAATATAACAGGGTGGGACTTAGATAGCAATAATAATTTAATAGCAATAGTTGGTGGTATGGAGGAGAAAGGAGTAAGACCTGTTAAAAGAGATTTTGATTATTTATACAAATTACAGGAAGAAAACTGGTATGGATGGCCAGATTTTAGTGGAGGGGATCCAATAAGTTCACCAAGATTTAATGATGAAAATAAATTAATGCCTATAATAAATAATCCACCTAATAAAATTGTTGATGGACCAGAATATCAATTTTCTAAAGTTAATAGTATTAAATGTTTAGCAATAGATAAAGAAGGTAAAATTTTAGAAAAAGATTCTAATGTATTTTATGATAAAAAGAATAACGTTATAAGTTCAGTAAATTCAAATGGTGTTTTATACAAGCTGTTAAAATTAAAAGGTGAAAGTGATGTAAAAGGAATAAAATACTCATGTGGTAATATATATATATTAGATTCAGGTATAGGTTGCATATATAAATTACAATGTGGTAATTTAGGACTAAATTTCAACTTACCAAAGCCAGTTTGGATATTTATAATAGTTCTTTTATTTAGTTTGCTCATACTAAATATAATTAGATTTAATAATAAAAAGAATAAGAGTATTTAAAATAAAGCCTTAAAGTGAAATAGAAACTGCTCTATAAAAGTAAATATTATAGAGTGGTTTCTTATTTTAATTAAACTTTTTTATGAAATTTTAAATTTTTAGACTTAATATTATTAAAAAAATTGTTTCCATAACTTTAATAATACGCTTAATAATGATAGAATATATATTTAGAGGGAAAAGAGGGGAATTTTATGGGGAAAACATTAGTTATTAATTTAGAAGACATTAATTTAAAAGGTGACGTATTAGATGTTGGACAAGAAAATTTTGGTGTAATATACAGTATTTCCAAAGAAGTAGAATCAGAATTGTCACTTGATTATGTTTTTAGTAATGATAAAGAGGGGTTAGAAGGAAGTGAATATGACGCATGTACACTTTTTTTTAATTTAAATAGATTTTGGAGTAACATAGAAAAAGAAAAGTTAATTAAAGAAATTAATTCTTATATAAAAGAGAATGGAGAAATATTAATTTGGGATATTAATAAAGAAAGAGGTAAATTATTTAATAATAAAATAAGAGTTATACTTCCAAAGGGTAAAGTAAAAGAATTTACATTTAAAAATTTGAATCCAATAATAAGTTCAAATGTAGAAGATATAAAAAAGATACTTTTAAAATATTTTGATATAGAAGAGATAAAAGTTTGGGAGGATATGTTTTTTATAAGAGCTAAAAAACTTAAAAATGAAATAAACTCTAAAGAAGTAGAGGAGACAAATACGAATGAGGATATTACTTACAGCAATTAACTCTAAATTTATTCATAGTAATTTAGCAGTTAGATATTTAAGAAATTTTACTAAAGATATGGATTGTGAAAGTATAATAAGGGAATTTTCTATTAATGATAGAGAAGAAAAGATATTAGAAGAAATTATTAATGAAAAGCCTGATGTTGTTGCTTTTTCAGTTTATATATGGAACGTAGAAATGGTTACAAGACTGTCTAATCTTATTAAGAATGTTGATGAAAATATTGAAATTTTATATGGAGGACCAGAGGTGTCATTTGATTCACATAAGTTTTTAGAAAATAACATTGGAGAATATGTTATTGAAGGTGAAGGTGAAAAGACATATAGAGATTTTATTTTATATAAACTTGGTTTAAAGAATGTAAATGAGATAAAAGGTCTTCACTATAAAAAAGATGGAAATGTATATTCTAATGAAAAAAGACCTCTTATGTCTATGGATGACTTAGTATTTCCATATGAAGATTATGAAAATTTAGATAATAAGATAGTTTATTATGAGGCTTCAAGAGGATGTCCTTTTAATTGCAAATATTGTCTTTCATCAACAAGTCATGGTGTGAGATTTTTAAATATTGAAAGAGTACTAAAGGAATTGCAGTATTTCATCGATAAAAGAGTTAGGTTAGTTAAATTTGTAGATCGTACATTTAATTGTAATTATAAATTTTCAATGGCTATATGGAAGTTTTTGATAGAAACAGATACAGAAACAAAGTTTCATTTTGAAATATCAGCAGATATTTTAAAAGAAGAAGAAATTAAGTTATTATCAAAAGCACCAAAGGGAAGATTTCAATTTGAAGTTGGAGTTCAAACGACAAATGACAAGGTTCTTAATAATATAAATAGATTTGTTAATTTTGAAGACATAAAAGAAAAGGTTGATGAACTTATGGCTATAAAAAATATTAATCAACACTTAGATTTAATAGCTGGTCTTCCAGGGGAGGATTATGATTCATTTGTTAATTCTTTTAATGATGTTTATAAAATAAGACCAGAAGAAATTCAATTAGGTTTTTTAAAACTATTAAAGGGATCTTCAATGAGAGAAGAAGCTGAAAAGTATAAAATGAAATTTTCGCCTTATCCACCATATGAAATATTAAAGACTGATTGCATTAATTATGATGAACTACTAAAATTAAAAAAGGTAGAAGCTATGGTAGATAAATATTATAATTCCAAAAAATTCAATAATATTATTAGATTTTTTGAGAGTAAATTTGATACACCATTTGAATTTTATTATTCACTAGGAAAATTTTTTCATAGAAAAGGATATTTTAATAAAAACATTGGAAATATAGAATATTATAAAGTATTTTTAGACTTTAATAATGAAGTTTTGAAAGATAATAACGATATATTAAATGAAATACTAAAATTTGATTATTTAATATTCAATAAAAAGCGTGGATTACCAGATTTTTTAAGAAGTAATATTAAAAAAGAAGATGAAAAAGATATAAAAGATAAATTAAAGCATAAATATTCATTTAAGGAGTATTATTTAGAAAAATTCTCAATAAATATTGAGGAGTATATTTTAAATGGAAATATACAAATATCAGAAAGTTATTATTTGTTTAATAATACTGGTGATTATATAAATCTAAAAATAAGTTAGAAGAAGTAAAAGGATGTAAAATAAAGATAACATTTACATAACAGATACTTTACTGAATTTTGACCGATTTTAGCATTTAATAATTTAAAATTCTTGAAAATATACAAAAAGAGTGTATAATAAAATAGACACAAAGTAATTAATACTATATAAAGTATTAATATATATATTATTTTTATATTTAAGGGCATGAAGGTGGTGATATTTTGGCATTAGAAGCAATTGAAGAAATAAAAAAAGCTGAGGCTCAAGCAGAAGAAATTCTTAAAGAAGCTAATAATGAAGCTAAAGATATTGTTATGAAAGCTACAGATGAAGCAGAAAAGCAATATCTTGATACTTTATCTTCTGCAAAAGAAAAAGCAAATAAAATTATTTCAAATGCTGTAGAAGCAGCAAATAAAAAAGCAGAGCCTATAATAAATAAGGGCAAGCAAGAATCAGAAGATATACTACATATATCTGCAGATAAGAAAAATAATGCTGTTAAATTAGTGATTGAGAGGATAGTGAAGATTCATGGCAATAGTTAAGATGAATAAGTTCACCTTGTTAGCCTTTGAATCAAAGAAAAATGAACTTCTTGAAAGAGTACAAAACTTCGCAGAAGTTGAATTTATCAATCTACAAGATGAGAATATTCAAGAAAAAAATGAAGTTCTTAATGAGTTAGATAAGGATGAAATTGATTCTGACATATCAAGGTGGGAAGAAGAATTATCAAAAGCTAAATTTGCCCTACAGTTCTTAAAGGACTATGTGCCTAAACAATCATTAATAAAGTCTTTACGTACAGAAAAACTTTCATTAACTCCTAAAGAACTAGAAAAAAAAGTATTAAATGGAGAATGGGAAGGTGTCTATGATAAAGTTAAAGAAAAAGAGCATACTTTAGCTTCATTAGACAATGAAAAGACTAGATTACAAGGAAATGTTCAAAGTTTAAAACCATATGAGAATTTTGATTTAGCATTAGGATCTTTAGATGATTTAAAAGTAACTGAATATTTCTTAGGAAGCATTGCTAACCAATATGAGGAAGCATTGAAAAATGATTTGAGTGATTGTTATTTAGAAATTATATCAAAAGACAATCAAGACACTTACTTCTTCCTTTTAGCTCATAAGGATAAGAAAGAAGAAGTGGAAGAGGTACTAAGAGGGTTTGGATTTAGTCCGTTTAAAACAGATGAGAAAGAACTCCCTTTAAAGCTTATTCAAGAATATAATGAAAGAATGTCCTTAATTGATTCTGAAAAGTTCTTAGTAAAAGAAGAATTAGCAGGATTTGAGGAAAATTTAGAAAGCTTGAAATTAGCTTATGAATATTACTATAACTTAGTAAATAGAAAATCTATTACTAATAGATTTTTGAAGACTGATAAAACAGTCTTATTACAAGGATGGGTTCCTAGTGAAAAAAATGATAGGTTAACTCAAATTACTAAGGATGTATTAGGTGAGGATTACTATTTAGCTTTTGAAGATGTTAAAGAAGAAGAAATTGATGATGTACCTATTAAATTGCAAAACAATGATTTAAATGCATCATTCGAATCAGTAACATCAATGTATGCTTTACCTAAGTATAATGATATAGACCCCACTCCATTTGTTACACCATTCTATTTGGTTTTCTTTGGAATGATGGTTGCAGATGCAGGATATGGATTATTATTGTTATTAGGAACTCTTGGAGCATTAAAGTTATTTAATTTTAATGCAGAAACGAAAAAAATGGTTAAGTTCTTTATGTATTTAAGTTTCCCAACAATTATATTTGGATTAATTTATGGTTCATTCTTTGGAGACTTAATAGGTATTAAAGGTTTAATTGATACAAGTACAGATGTTATGACAATACTAGTTATGTCAGTAGTATTTGGTGCAATTCAAATTGTGTTTGGATTATTTATAAAAGCAGCTGTATTAATAAGGGCAGGAAAGAAATTAGATGCTTTTATGGATGTTGGATCATGGCTTATAACTCTATGTTCTATTGGAGGAATTGGAGCTGGATCAATGCTTAATATACCAGTACTAAAAACAGCATCTATAGCAGGTGCCATTATTGGTTCTATATTAATTGTTTTAACACAAGGAAGACAAATGGAATCAACAGGTGGAAAAATAGGCCAAGGTCTTTATGAATTATATGGTATTACAGGATACATAAGTGACTTAGTATCATACACAAGACTTATGGCAATAGGTTTATCAGGTGGATCTATAGCAGGAGCTATAAACATGATTATGGGAATGGTATCAGATAATGGTAATTCACTTTTAGGAACTATTCTGTTTGCACCATTAATATTTATCATGTTCCAAACAGTAAACTTATTATTATCATTATTAAGTGGATATGTTCATACATTAAGACTTACTTATGTAGAATATTTCTCAAAATTTTACGATGGTGGTGGAAAAGCATTTGAGCCACTTGAAGCAAAAAATGAATACATTAATTTAAGAGAAGAGTAGGAGGACATTTAAAATGGATATGAGTTGGATTAAGTTTTTTTTAGAAAATAACGGTGGATTTGTTATGGGAGCACTAGGTGTTGCTTTAGCAGTAGGAATGTCAGGAATAGGATCATCAAAAGGTGTTGGTATCGTAGGTGAAGCAGCAGCAGGATTATTATCAGAACAACCAGAAAAATTTGGTAAAGCGTTAATTCTTGAATTATTACCAGGTACACAAGGTCTTTATGGATTCGTTATAGGATTATTAGTATTTTTACAATTAAGTCCAGAAACAACTTTTTCACAAGGTTTATACTTATTATTTGCTTGTTTACCAATAGCTATCACTGGTTTATGGTCAGGAATTGCTCAAGGTAAAGCAGCAGCTGCTGGTATTCAAATATTAGCTAAAAACCCAGAACACAACACTAAAGGTATGGTTCTTGCAGCGATGGTTGAAACTTATGCATTATTAGGATTCGTTGTATCATTCTTATTAGTAAATGGTGTATTTTAATAATAGCTTATTATAGAATTAGGATGTGAAGATTATGTCTAACATAAATAATTTAACTTCTAAAATCGTAAAAGATGCGGAAGATAAAAAAAGAATAATCTTATCAGAAGCTGAAGAGAAGAAAAGTAAGATAATTGCTAAAAAGCAAGAAAAAGCTGCTTCGGAAGAAAAGATTATTGTAAAAAAAGCTGAAACAGAAGCTGTAGCAAGAGAAGAAAGAATCATTTCTAGTGCAGAATTACAAGCAAGAAACGAGAAGTTAAAATCAAAACAAACAGTTATTAGTGAAGTTTTTGAAACTACTATAGAAGAACTTTGTAATGCATCAAGTGATGATTTTAAAGGATTTGTAAAAACTGTAATATTAAATAGCAATATTTCAGGAGATGAAAATTTAATATTAAATGAACAAGGGAAGAAAATGATTGATTCTGATTTTGTAGCAGAATTAAATAGAGAAATTGGTTCAAAAGGAAATATAACTCTAAGTGATAAAGCTGGAAACTTTAAAGGCGGATTCGTATTAGAGAAAGATGGCATAGAAATAAATAATACTTTTGAAGCTTTAGTAAATTCATTAAAAGATGAAATGGGTCTTGAAGTAGCAAGAGTATTGTTTAGTTAAGGAGGTTAACTAATGGATATAATGCAATTTAGTCAAGTTATACCGAGACTAAGAGTATACGAAACAAAACTCCTTGATAAATCAAAGATTGACAGAATGATCGATTCCAATTCTGCCAATGAAGCATTAAAAGTGCTTCAAGAAACAGAGTATGCCAATGTTATGACAAATGTTAAGAGAGCAGAAGACTATGAAATTATATTAAGTGAAGAATTAAAAAGATTGTTTCATTTAATGTATGAAATAAGTCCAATGAAATCTCTTGTTGACTTAATGAGTATTAAATATGATTATCAAAATATAAAAGTAATATTAAAAGGTATCTTTTTAAAGAAAGATTTATCTTATCTATTAATTCATGTTGGAACTATTGAAGCTTCAAGATTAAAGTATTTAGTAGAAAATAATGAATTAAGAGATTTACCTAAAGTTATGAGAGAAGCAATAGAAGAGTCAAAGGATAAATTTGAAAATACTAAAGATCCTCAAATACTTGACATTATTTTAGATAAATATATGTTTAAACAATTAGTACAAATTAAGAATGAAATAAAAGATAACTTTGTTAATAAATACGTAGAAGCTCTTATAGATTCTACAAACTTGAAAACTCTTTTAAGAGTTAAAAAGCAAAACAAAGGCAGGGAATTCTTTGCTTCAGTTATTATTGAAGGAGGTTCTTTAGATAAAGATAAGTTATTAGGAATGTTAAATGATGCAGTAGAAAACATATCTAATAAGCTTTCGTTCACTGATTATAATGATTTAATAAAATCAGGTATAGAGTACTATACAAAGACAGGTTCTGTGAGTTTATTAGAAAAGTTAGTTGATAACTATATCATGGATATGATGAAAGACGCTAAAATAATACCTTTTGGAGTCGAGCCTTTAGTAGCTTATATTTATGCAAAAGAAACAGAAATAAAGATTATAAGAATTGTAATGGTTGGCAAACTCAATAATATTTCTGCGGAAGTAATTAGAGAAAGGCTGCGTGATATTTATGTTTAAGAAAATAGGTGTAGTTGGTGATAAGGATTCAGTTTTAGCTTTTAAAGCTTTAGGTATCGACGTTTTCCCTGTAGTTGGAAACGAAGAAGCAAAAAAAACTGTTGATAAATTAGCAAAGAATGATTACGCAGTTGTTTTTGTAACAGAACATGTTGCACAAGGTATCGAAGAAACAATTGAAAGATACAATAAAGAAGTACTTCCTGCTGTAATATTAATTCCAAGCAATCAAGGAACATTAAATATAGGTATGCAAAGAATAAGTGATAACGTAGAAAAAGCTGTAGGCGTTAATATTTTATAGAAAGGTAGGTTGGTAAGGTGAAGACCGGAAAGATAATTAAAGTTTCAGGACCTTTAGTAGTTGCTGAAGGTATGGATGAAGCTAATATATATGACGTTTGTAAGGTTGGAGAAAAGGGTCTTATCGGAGAAATCATCGAAATGAGAGGCGATAAGGCATCAATCCAAGTATATGAAGAAACTTCAGGAATAGGACCTGGGGATCCAGTTGTTACAACTGGAGAACCTTTAAGTGTTGAACTTGGACCAGGACTTATTGAATCAATGTTTGATGGAATACAAAGACCGCTAGATGCATTTATGGAGGCTGCTAAGTCAAGCTTCTTAACTAGAGGAGTATCAGTTCCTTCATTAAATAGAGAAAAGAAGTGGGATTTTAAACCAACAGCAAAAGTTGGAGATGAAGTTAAATCTGGAACTGTAATAGGTACAGTACAAGAAACACCAGTTGTTGAACAAAGAATAATGGTTCCAATTGGAGTTGAAGGTAAAATAAAAGAAATTAAAGCTGGTAGCTTCACAGTTACTGAAACAATTGCTATAGTTGAAACTGAAAAAGGCGATAGAGAAGTTCAATTAATGCAAAAATGGCCAGTAAGAAAAGGAAGACCATATTCAGCAAAGATTAACCCAGTTGAGCCAATGCTTACAGGACAAAGAGTTATAGATACATTTTTCCCTGTTGCTAAAGGTGGAGCTGCTGCTATTCCAGGACCATTCGGAGCTGGTAAGACAGTAACACAACATCAAATTGCTAAATGGGGAGATGCAGAAATCGTTGTTTACGTTGGATGCGGAGAACGTGGTAACGAAATGACAGACGTTGTTAATGAGTTCCCAGAACTTATTGACCCTAAGACTGGCGAAAGTTTAATGAAGAGAACAGTTCTTATAGCGAATACTTCAAACATGCCAGTTGCGGCTAGAGAAGCTTCAATATATACAGGTATTACAATAGCTGAATATTTCAGAGATATGGGATACGCAGTATCAATAATGGCTGACTCAACTTCAAGATGGGCTGAGGCATTAAGAGAAATGTCTGGTAGACTTGAAGAAATGCCTGGTGATGAAGGATATCCAGCTTACCTTGGATCAAGACTTGCTGACTACTATGAAAGAGCTGGTAAAGTTGAATGTTTAGGTAATGATGGAAGAATTGGTTCTATAACAGCAATCGGTGCAGTATCACCTCCAGGAGGAGATATTTCAGAACCAGTATCACAATCAACACTTAGAATAGTTAAAGTGTTCTGGGGTCTAGATGCACAACTTGCATATCAAAGACATTTCCCAACTATTAACTGGTTAACATCATATTCATTATATGCTGATACAATAGACAAGTGGATGAATGGTAATGTTGCTGAAAATTGGGGAGCATTAAGATTAGAAGCTATGACTATACTTCAAGATGAAGCTCAATTACAAGAAATCGTAAGACTTGTTGGTATTGATGCATTATCTGAAAAAGATAGATTAAAATTAGATGTTGCTAAATCAATCAGAGAAGACTATTTACAACAAAATGGTTTCCATGAAATTGATACTTATACATCATTAAAGAAACAATATAAGATGCTAAGTCTTATATTAGGATATAGAAAAGAAGCAGAAAGAGCTTTAGAAGCTGGAGTATACTTAAATGATATCTTAGCTATGGAAGACTTAAAAGATAGAATTGCTAGAAGTAAGTACATACACGAAGATGATTTAGATAAAATTGATCAAATCGCTGTAGACTTAAAAACTGCAATTGATAACCTAATAAGCAAAGGAGGGGTAGCAAATGCTTAAAGAATATAGAACAGTTACTGAAGTTGTTGGCCCTTTGATGGTTGTTGAAGGTGTTGAAGGCGTTAAGTATGATGAACTAGTTGAAATTGAACTTCATACTGGTGAAAAAAGAAGAGGTAAGGTTCTAGAAGTTAATGGATCAAAAGCAATGGTTCAAATATTCGAAGGATCTTCAGGAATAAATTTAAAAGGTACTAAAGCTAAATTCTTAGGTAGACCACTTGAACTTGGTGTATCTGAAGACATGTTAGGAAGAGTATTTGATGGTATGGGTAGACCTAATGATAATGGTCCAGACATAATACCCGAAAAAAGAGTAGATATAAATGGTGAAGCTATTAACCCTATGGCTAGAGACTTCCCATCAGAATTTATTCAAACAGGAGTTTCTGCAATTGATGGACTTAACACTCTAGTTAGAGGACAAAAGTTACCTGTTTTCTCAGCAGCAGGACTTCCACATGCAGAACTTGCAGCACAAATTGCAAGACAAGCGAAAGTTTTAAATTCAGATTCTAAGTTTGCCATTGTATTTGCAGCTATAGGTATCACTTTCGAAGAAGCTCAATTCTTCGTAGATGAATTTAAATCAACAGGTGCCATCGATAGATCAGTTCTATTCATGAACTTAGCATCTGACCCAGCTATCGAAAGAATAGCTACACCAAGAATGGCTCTTACTTGTGCTGAATACTTAGCTTATGAAAAAGGAATGCAAGTTCTAGTTATAATGACTGATATTACAAACTATGCAGAAGCATTAAGAGAAATTTCAGCAGCTAGAAAAGAAGTTCCAGGTAGAAGAGGATATCCAGGTTATCTTTATACTGACCTTTCTACATTATATGAAAGAGCAGGAAGACTTAGAGGTAAAGAGGGTTCAATCACTCAAATTCCAATACTTACAATGCCTGAAGATGATAAAACTCATCCAATTCCAGATTTAACTGGATATATTACTGAAGGTCAAATTATCCTTTCAAGAGAATTATATAAGAAGGGTATAATGCCTCCAATAGATGTTTTACCATCACTTTCAAGACTTAAAGATAAGGGTATTGGTAAAGGCAAGACTAGAGAAGACCATGCAGATACTATGAACCAATTATTTGCGGCATATTCACAAGGTAAGCAAGCAAAAGAATTATCAGCAATCTTAGGAGAATCTGCTTTATCAGATACTGATAAGAAACTTGCTAAATTTGCAGAAGCTTTTGAAGACGAGTATGTATCTCAAGGCTTTAATACAAATAGAACAATTGAAGAAACTCTAAACTTAGGATGGAAGTTATTAAAGATGCTTCCTAGAACTGAGCTTAAGAGAATTAGAGACGAATACCTTGAAAAATATATGCCAAGAGAGGAAGAGTAGTCTATGGCAAAGCTAAATGTTAATCCTACTAGAATGGAACTCTCTAAACTTAAAAAAAGATTAACTACCTCAACAAGAAGTCATAAGCTTTTAAAAGATAAACAAGATGAATTAATGAGACAATTCATTAACCTTGTTAAATATAATAATAAGCTAAGAAAAGAAGTGGAAGATAATCTGCAAGGTTCCCTTAAGGATTTCGTTATGGCTAGAGCCGTTATGAGCTCTGAATTCCTAGAAGAAGCTATTGTATATCCTAAGGAACATATTTCTGTTGAAGTTGGCGAAAAGAACGTAATGAGCGTATCTGTTCCTGTTATGAACTTTAAGAGACAACTTGAAGGTGATGAAGGAAGTATATATCCATACGGATTTGCCAATACATCATCAGAACTTGATGATACTCTTTCTAAACTTTATGAAATTCTTCCGCAATTACTAGAACTTGCAGAAGTAGAAAAGTCATGTCAGTTAATGGCTAACGAAATTGAAAGTACTAGAAGAAGAGTTAATGCTCTTGAATATATGACTATTCCTCAACTTCAAGAGACTATAAAGTATATTAGAATGAGACTTGATGAAAATGAAAGATCGGCTACAACTAGATTAATGAAAGTTAAGAGCATGATTGAACAAAGAGGTTAATATAAAAGGAACGCTTAAGCGTTCCTTTTTTTTTTCTATCTTAATATATAAAATAAAATTACTAAAATATAAGAAGTACTTGAAAAAAATTCAAATATATACCATAATTAAGTGTATAACTTATAATTAATCAGGGGGGATTAAATATGAAAAAGAAGATTTTAAGTGCTATGTTATCGCTTACATTAATTTTTAGTTTAAATACTACTGCTGTGTGGGCAGCTAGCAAAGATGATAGTACCAAAATAACAATAATTCATACAAATGATACTCATAGCAGAGTATTGTCAGCAGACGGTGGGTTTGGATTTGCAAAGATTGCAACTATAGCAAATGAAACTAAAAAGGAAAATCCAAATACATTATTAGTAGATGCTGGAGACACTTTACATGGAAAACCAATAGTTAATGTTAGTAAAGGTGAAAATGCTGTTAAAATATTAGATGCAGCTGGTTATGATTTTATGGTTCCAGGTAATCATGATTTTAACTATGGAAATGAAAGGTTAATGGAATTAAGTAAATTAGCTAAAAATTTTAAGATGCTAGATGCTAATGTAAAAAAGAATGGAAAAAATATGCTACCACCATATGAGATCGTAGAAAAGGGAAATGTTAAAATTGGTGTTTTTGGAATATCAACCCCGGAAACAGCATATAAAACAAATCCTGCTAATGTAAAGGATATAACTTTTGAAGATCCTATAAAGGTATCAGAAGAAATGGTTAAAGAATTAAAAGATAAGACAGATGTTATTGTAGCTTTAACTCATGTAGGGTTAGATGATAGTTCAGTTGTAACATCTAAGCAAATTGCTGAAAAAGTTAAAGGGATTGATGTAATAATAGATGGACATAGCCATACAACTTTAAATGATGGCTTAGTAGTTAATAATACATTAATAGCACAAACAGGTGAATATGATCAAAATCTTGGTGTAGTAGAATTAGAAGTTAAAGATAAAAAAGTTACAGACAAAAAAGCAAAATTATTAAATTCAAAAGATTATAAAGAATTAAAAGAAGATGAAAAAGTAACAGATTTATTAAAAGATATACAAGCTGAAAATGACAAAGTATTTTCAGAAGTTGTTGCAAGCAATGATGTACTACTAGATGGTGTTAGAGGAAATGTGAGAACTAAAGAAACAAACCTTGGAAATATAACAGCAGATGCAACTAGAGATATAACTAAAGCTGATATTGCATTTGTAAATGGAGGATCTTTAAGAACTTCAATAGAACCAGGAGATATAACTAAAGGAAAACTTGCAGAATTATTTCCATTTGGTAGTGTAGCACAAACTGTAAAATTATCAGGTAGTGATATAGTTAAGGCTCTTGAAGTATCAGTGGGGGCATATCCAACAGAACAAGGTGGATTTTTACAAGTAAGTGGAATGACATTCTCATTTGATCCAACAAAGGAAAAAGGAAATAGAGTTTTTGATGTAAAAGTTGGCGAAAATCCAATTGATTTAAATAAAGAATATACTGTAGCAATAAATGATTTCTTATCTCAAGGTGGAGATGGATATACAATGCTTAAAACTACTGTTGTAGGAGAATTTGCAACATATGATGATATTTTTGCAAAATATTTAAATGACAATGGTATGAAGAGTGATATTACTTTAGGTAGAATACAAGTTAAAGAAAATGGTAAACAAGTAGTAACAAATCAAAATAACGTAGTTTCAGTTCAAGCAGCACCAACAGTTCAAGAATCACAAGTATCTACTAAAACAGAAACTGTATATACTGTAATTGCAGGTGATAATCTTTCTAAAATAGCTAGAAGAAATAATACTACATGGCAAACATTAGCACAATATAATAATTTACAAAATCCAGATTTAATATATGTAGGAGATCAAATTAAAATTCCAGCATAATTTATTTTAGTTATAAATAAAGCAGAAACATGATAAAAATGTTTCTGCTTTTTTTGAAAAATTATATTATTGAGAGTTTCTAGAGAAGTCAAATGCAAATTTAGTTGAAGCTTAAGAAATGAGTCATAAAGAATTAAATTAATTTTAATACGCTTTTTTCTATAATTAGAAAACCTTAATAATTTTGTAATTGATAAGATATGGCTTTAATAGTATAATCAAACGTGGATAACTTTAACTAATAGTATTTTTATTTAGCTAAGGAGTAGATAATAAAATGCAATATATATTAGCTATGATAGTTACATTATTGTTATCGCTATTAATTATGCCAATAGTAATGAAACTATCAATTAAATTAAAATTTACAGATAAACCAACAAAAAGAAAACAACATAAAAAAGAAACCCCATTATGTGGTGGAATAGTATTATACATATGTTTTTTTATTTCTTTTTTCTTATTTGTAAAAGATGATATAAAACAACAAATAGTTGTATTTATAGCAGCAACAGCAATATTATTAATAGGACTTATAGATGATTATTATAAAACAAGATTTAAAGAATTTGCTATACTTCCAAGATTGATTATTCAATTGTTATCAGCTGTACTTGTTTTTAAGGCAGGAATAGCATTTATGGGATTTACTAATCCATTTACTGGAGAATTTATAGAGTTAAGTAAAACCATACAATTTTTACTAACAATAACTTGGATATTTGGAGTCACAACTGTAATTAATTGGTCTGATGGTATGGATGGATTAGCAGGTGGGATTTCACTTATTTCAGCAATAACTTTTTTGGTTGCAGCAATAATATTAAGACAACAAGTATCAGCAGAAACATCAATAATATTAATAGGATCTATACTTGGATTTTTATGTTATAATAGGTACCCAGCAAAAGTGTTTATGGGAGATTCAGGTGCTAATTTTTTAGGATTCATATTAAGTGTTATAGCATTAGACGGTGCATTTAAACAAGCTACTGTGCTGAGTTTATTTATACCTATTTTGGCTTTAGCTGTACCAATATTTGATAATTTATTTGTTATTTTTAAAAGATTTTCAGAAGGAAAACCTGTTTATCAAGCAGATAGAAGTCAAATACATTTTAGACTTGAAGAAAAAGGATTCACACCAAAGCAAGTTGTAAATTACATAATGATAATAAGTTCTGTTTTTAGTTTAATTTCTATTATACTTTTACTTATTAAAATTTAATAATGAAAAGTACATATAGATTATGGATTATTTAAAAGAAAAACTTTACAAATTAAATAGAGTAATGTATAATTAGAAATAATTTCTTATCAAGAGTGGTGGAGGGACTGGCCCGATGAAACCCGGCAACCAATATATAATGTATATAAGGTGCTAAATCCTGCAGTGAATGACTGATAGATAAGGGTAATTTTATTTTAGTGTAGAAGTTTATTATGCCTAAAGGAATACCCTTTAGGCATTTTTTTTATTCTTTTCTACAGTTGCTTTGACAATTTTTTATTTAAAGGGGGCAAAAAATGAATATTAAAAATTTATTCAGAGACAAAAAGGTGGTTTTTTCATTTGAAATTTTTCCACCTAAAATAACATCATCCATACAAACTATTTATAATACATTAGATGATTTAAAAGGATTAAATCCAGATTATATAAGTGTTACCTATGGGGCAGGTGGCAGTGTTAAAAACAATAAGACTATTGAGCTAACTTCTCTTATAAAGAATAAATATGGAATTGAAGCAGTATCACATTTAACTTGCATTAGTTCAACTAAGAATGATATAGAATATTATTTAAGAGAATTTGAAAAGAATAATATAGAGAATATCCTTGCGTTAAGAGGTGATGTTCCTATAGGAAGTAAAATTACAGGAGAATTAAATCATGCTAACGAATTAATTAAGCATATAAGTGATAATGGACAATTTAATATAGCTGCAGCATGTTATCCAGAAGGCCATATAGAGCATAAAGGATTGTATAGAGAAATTGAGAGCATGAAGAGAAAAGAAGAGGCAGGAGCATCTTATTTTATATCTCAGTTGTTTTTTGATAACAATTTATATTATAATTTTCAAGACGAGGTTCGTGCTGCTAATATAAATTTACCTATTGAAGCTGGAATTATGCCTGTAACAAATAAAAAACAAATTGAAAGAATTTTATCTTTAAACGGAGCATCACTTCCAGATAAATTTAAAAGAATAATGGAAAGATATGAGTATAATCCAGAAGCTTTAAGAGATGCTGGGATTGCTTATGCAGTTGAACAAATCGTAGACCTAATTTCTACAGGTGTGGATGGAATACATTTATATGTTATGAATAATCCATATGTAGCTAAAAGGATAAGCCAAAGTATAGAAAATATTCTATTAACAGTAAATCAAAATCAATTCGTTTAGGAGGATACAATAATGGAAAAAGTAGAAAGTTTTGAATTAGATCACAGAAAGGTTAAAGCACCATACATAAGAAAATGTTGTTTGCTTGATGGTAAGCTTGGAGATAAGGTAACAAAGTTTGATATAAGATTTCTTCAACCTAACAAAGAAGAATTTGGTACAGCAGCAATGCATGGACTTGAACATTTATTAGCACATGAACTTAGAGCAAAATTAGAAGGTATAATTGATTTATCACCTATGGGATGTAGAACAGGTTTCTATTTAAGTATATGGGGTGATAGAGAAGCATCAGAAATAAAAGAAGCGTTAGAATACTCATTAGAAAAAGTTTTAGAAGCAAAAGAAATACCTGCTGCTAATGATATTCAATGTGGAAATTATAGAGATTTATCTTTATTTGGTGCAAAAGAATATGCTAAGGAAGCATTAGAAAGAGGCTTTTCTCTTAATATATACGGAGAATAAAATGTATAATATTAAACAACTTAAAATACCTAAGGATGAAGTCCTTAGGTATTTAGGTTATAAAAAGCAAGAATTAACAGCATCAATAGATGTATTAATAGATGAAACTATAGATGAATGTAAGAAATTAATAATACCTAAATATGTTTGTGCTAAGTATAAAAACCATGCTAAAAAGGATGGGATATATGTAGAAGGAACAAGTTTAATATTAAAAGGAGAAGACATTAAAAATCATCTTCTTTATGCACAGGAAGTATTTTTTATAGCAGGTACTGTAGGGAGCAAAATAGAGAAAAAAATCAAGCTATATGAAACAATAGAATTGACAAAAGCTTTAATTTTAGATGCTTGTGCAACAGTAGCAATAGAAGAGTTTTTAGATGAAATAGAAGAAAAGATAAGATTAGATGTAAGAAAAGAAAACAGTGCTATAACATTTAGATATAGTCCGGGATATGGAGATTTGTCATTAGATATTCAAAGGGATATAGTGAATACATTAAAAGCAGATAAAGCAATAGGTCTTACAGTATCATCACATCATTTATTATTTCCTAGGAAATCAGTAACTGCAATAATTGGGGTTATTCCAAAGGAAAAAGAGGAAAAACAAAGAGGATGTGAGGTTTGTAAGAATTATAACAATTGTAGTTTTAGAAGAGAGGGGAATAATTGTGGGGCTTAAAGAATTCATAAAAGATAATATACTTGTATTTGATGGGGCAATGGGAACAATGCTTCAAAAAAAGGGACTAAAACTTGGAGAAAATCCTGAAATATTTAATATAGAGGAAAGTGAAAAAGTAAAGAAAATTTATGAAGAATATATTAAAAATGGAGCCATGGTTATAACATCAAATACTTTTGGGGCAAATGAATTGAAATTAGAAAATACAGGATATACAGTTGAAGAAATTATAAATGCAGCAATTTCTCTAGCAAAAGAAGCTAAAGGAAATGATAAAGTATATATTGCATTAGATATAGGACCAATAGGCGAACTTTTAGAACCAATGGGTACATTAAGTTTTGATAGAGCTTATGAAATATTTAAAAGGCAAATAGTGCAGGGTGAAAAATCTGGTGCAGATTTAATATTAATTGAAACAATGACAGATCTTTACGAAGCAAAAGCAGCTCTTTTGGCAGCAAAAGAAAATACTAGATTACCTGTATTTTGTACTATGTCATTTGATGAAAATGGAAGGACTTTTACAGGATGTACACCAGAAAGTATGGCAATCACTCTGGAGGGCATAGGAGCAGATGCTGTAGGAATAAATTGCTCTTTAGGACCTAAAGAATTACTTCCAATAGTAAAAAGAATAAAGAAAGCAACTAATTTACCTATAATGACACAACCTAATGCTGGTTTACCTAAGTTATCTTTTGGTGAAGCAATATATGACATTACTTCAGAAGAATTTAAATATTGGGTAAATGAATTTGTTAAAGAAGGTGTAAGTATAATTGGAGGATGTTGTGGAACAACTCCAGAGTTTATTAAAAGATTAAGAGTTCTTGCGGACAATAATAAAAGAATAATAAGAGATAAAATCGAATTTTCAGCTGTATGTACACCATCAAATGTTGTTAAAATTGAAGGCATAAAGGTAATTGGGGAAAGAATAAATCCAACAGGAAAGAAGTTATTTAAAGAAGCACTTAAAAATAATGATATTGATTATATATTAAAACAAGCAATAGAACAAATAGAAGCTGGTGCTGAGATACTTGATATAAATGTAGGATTACCTGAAATAAATGAAAAAGAAATGATGAAGAAAGTAGTTAAAGAGATTCAGGGGATTATAGATGCACCATTACAAATAGATTCATCAAACATAGAAGCTATTGAGGTAGGATTAAGAAATTATAATGGAAAACCAATTGTCAATTCAGTAAATGGGGAAGATGAGGTATTAGAAAAGATATTACCTTTGGTAAAAAAATATGGAGCAAGTGTTGTAGGGCTTACATTAGATAAAAAAGGTATACCTGCTACTGCTGATGAGAGATTTAAGATAGCAGAGAAGATAGTAAAAAAAGCTAAAGAATATGGAATAGAGAAACATAATGTATTTATTGATTGCTTAGTATTAACAGCTTCTGCACAACAAGCTGAAGTGAAAGAAACATTAAAAGCATTAAGACGAGTTAAAGAAGAATTAGGTGTAAAAACATTACTAGGAGTTTCAAATATATCTTTTGGTTTGCCATGCAGAGAATTAATAAATGAAACATTTCTAGCAATGGCAATAGCTAATGGATTAGATCTTCCAATAATGAATCCTAATAGTACTGGTATGATGGATGTGATAAATTCATATAATGTATTGGCTAATATAGATAAAGGATCAGAGAAATATATATCTATATATGGAAATGTAAAAGTTGAAAGAGAATTAAGAGATAATTCTAAAAAGAATATGGAAGTAATTAAAAGTGAAAATATTGATTTAAAATATATAGTGATAAAAGGATTAAAGGATGAAGCAGAAGAGGCTACAAAGCATATCTTAAAAACAATGAATGAACTTAGTGTAGTTAATGAAATACTAATACCGGCACTAGATGAAGTTGGGTTAAAATACGAAAAAGGTGAAATATTCTTACCACAATTAATACAATGTGCAGAAACTGTTAAACAGGCCTTTGAAGTTATAAAAAAGAGATTAGTTATTAACAAATCAAATAGTATATCTAAAGGTAAGATTGTATTAGCAACTGTAAAAGGGGATATTCATGATATAGGAAAAAATATAGTTAAAGTAATTCTTGAAAATTATGGATATCAAATAATTGATTTAGGTAAAGATGTATCAGTAGAAACTGTTGTAGATGTTTCTTTGAAGAATGATATTAAATTAGTTGGTCTTAGTGCTTTAATGACAACAACGTTAAGAAGTATGGAAGAAACAATTAAAGGATTAAGGGATAATGGCTATAAAGGAAGGGTATTTGTAGGGGGCGCAGTATTGACTGATGAATATGCGAAGCAAATAGGTGCTGATTATTATGCCAGGGATGCCAGAGAATCAGTTGAAATAGCAAAAAAAATATTTGAATAATTTTAAATGAATGTTGATATTATAGTATAAAGCTCATGGACAGAGGAATTTACTTTAAGAAATCTAAAAATAAAGATTTAAAAGACTAGGAACTATCTGAATGCATAAATATGTTTTGGATAGTTTTTTTTATGCATAAAGAGATTTCAGAATTTTTAAAAGTATAAATAAATCCAAGGTTATATATTTTGAAATTAACAATTATATGTGTAAATGTTTAAATAGAAAAATCAATATATTAAATAAGGCTATGTTTTA
>NZ_JAMQIF010000010.1:0-12147 GCF_023845855.1 Clostridium sp. ZBS2 | reverse complement strand
TTTACCTATTGCATATATCAACACACATTTAAAACAGAGCCTTAAATAAAAAACTTAAAAACTAAGTTTACATAAGCAACGTATAATAGTATACTAATGTATATACACTAAAAGGGGGATTTATAATGAATAATAAAATTAAACAAATGGTTTATGCAGCATTATTAACTGCATTAGCGATAATAATACCTATACAATTTGGATTCTTAAAGATAGTAATGCCACCATTTACTGCTACATTAGCTTCTCATGTACCAATGATGCTAGCAATGCTTATATCGCCAGCGGTATCTATAGTAGTAGGGATTGGTTCAACACTAGGTTTTTTAATGTCAGGTATGCCAATGGTAGTAGTATTTAGAGCAGCAACACATATACTTGTAGGATATGTTGGAGCTAAAATTATTATGAAAAGTAAAAATTATAAAAAAGCTACAATGATTACAGCACCTGTTCACGGTATAGCAGAAATGATAGTTGTAATCCCATTTATAGGACTTGATCCTTTTCAATTATTAATAGTTACAGCAGTAGGAACTATTATACATCACTTTATCGATGGAGCAATTGCGTATTCATTAGCAAAAGCTATGTCAAAAGCAAGAAGGACAGACATATATCATGTTTTTGGGGAGTTTTTTGAGTATAAAGATATAAAAGCAAAAATTTAAAACATAATAAGCAATAAAGAGGTATTCTAAAAAGTTTTAGAATACCTATTTATTCTAGATTTAACGTTTTCACTTTACTTATATATATATAAAAACTCTGTTAAAACAAGCCAATGTTTTTATAATTTACTAAATATACTATATTATTATGATTAATATTTGGATATAATTGATATGTTAAGTTATTTTTATAAGAGGTAAAGTATGAAAAATGAATTATTATATGAAGAAGAAGTATTAGAAGAAAAAAGAAGTTTAATTTTAGAAGAATTAAATGAAAAAAGAATTAATAGAGAAAAAGTAAATGCAAAGATTAGATATTTATCTAAAGAGTCCAAGGGAAGTTATAATGAAGAAAAGGAAACGACTGAAAAGATATATGGTGTATTACAAAAAGATATAGATGGATATGAAGAAGCACTTGAAACACCGTATTTTGGTAGAGTTGATTTTGCAGAAAAATTTGGATTTGAAGAAAATATATATATTGGAAAGAAAGGAATTACTAATAATATAAGAGGTGAAGAAGTTGTAGTAGATTGGAGAGCACCTATAGCTGATTTATATTATAGTGGAACTGGTGGAGAAGCATACTACAAAGCTCCAGCAGGATTAATTGAAGGAAAACTGTTACTTAAAAGAAAGTTTTTATTTGATGAGGGAAAAATTAAAGATATATTTGATGATTCATTAAATGAATTAATGATAAATGGAGAAGAAGGAACAGAACTAGTAGATGAATTTTTAAAAATTAATCTTGAAGAGAGTAGAGGGAAAAAGTTAAAAGAAGTTGTTTCTACTATACAAAAGGAACAAAATGAAATCATAAGATGGCCTAAGAATTTTCCAATAATAGTTCAGGGCTCAGCAGGATCTGGAAAAACCACAATAGCTCTTCATAGATTAGCATATCTTATTTACAGATATAAAGACAGTATGAACGGAGACGATATATTAGTATTAGCACCAAATAAATTATTTTTAGACTATATATCCGAAACATTGCCTAATTTAGGTGCGGAAGAAGTGCAACAAAACACATTTGAAGAACTTGTAAAATCTAAATTTAAGCTTAAAGGAAAAATTTATAGTAAGGATGATAAGCTTAGAGCCATAATGGAAGAAGATGATGATAATAAAAGAAATTTTATAATAAGATCTGCATGTTTTAAAGGCTCTATTGAATTTAAAAATATGATAGATAAATATATTGCATTAGTAGATAGTAGTACAAGAGAGATAGAAGATATAACTATAGATGGATATATTATTTTTGAAAAAAAAGAAATAGTTAAATTATATTTAAAAGATTTAAAATCTTATGCTATAAATAAAAGAAAAGACGAAATTAAGAGATATTTATCTTTGAAAATAAAAGAAAAAATAGAGGTTTTATTGTATTCAATTGATTTTAGATGGGAAAGTAAAATAAAAAATATAAAAAATACTTGTGAAGATTTGGTTGAAAGAAGAAGGCTATTAGTAGAAGAATATGATAAGAGAGATGAAATTAAAAATCATATATTAAAAAATTATAAGAAACAATTTAATGAGTATTTTAAAAATTGGAAAGGTATAGGCGTTAGTGATATATATTATAAATTTTTTACTGACGATCTTTTTGATTTTATAGGACCAGAAGATATTTCTAATGAATTATTAGATTTTATGAAAGCGGATTTTTTAATTAATCATGAAAATAAGATTATTGATGAAGATGATTTAGCACCTCTTTTGTATATAAGAAATTTATTAGAAGGAATTGATGAAAAAGAAAAGTTTAAACATATAGTTGTAGATGAAGCACAAGATTATAGTCCATTTCAAATACATTTAATAAATTCATTTTCTAAAGGTAACTCATTGACTCTAGTTGGTGACTTAGCTCAAGGAATTTATTATTATAAAGGGTTGAAATGTTGGGAAGACATAACTAAAGACTTGTTTAAAGATAAAGCAACTTATGTTCAATTAACTCAAAGCTATAGATCCACAGTAGAAATAATTGATTTTGCAAAGCATACTTTGAAGGCTCAAAAGTTAGGTCTTAAAGATGCAAAAGCTGTATTAAGACATGGAGAAGAGCCAAAAATTATTAAATTTGATGAAAGTGAAAAAAATATTTACAAAATTATAGATAAAATAATTGAAAAAATCAGAGAATTAGGTAAAATTAGTATAGCTATAATAACTAAAGACTCTAAGCAAGCACAAAAAGTAGAAAAGATTTTAAAGAATAACAGTGCATATAAATTTCAACGTATAAAAGGAAAAGAAACTTGCTTTTTAGAGGATAATGTTATAATACCATCTTACTTAACTAAAGGATTAGAATTTGACTGTACAATTATATATAATCCAAGTAAGGAAAATTATCAAAATAATATATTAGATCAAAGACTATTATATGTTATGTTAACTAGAGCGTTACATTATGAATATATTTTAAAGCTTGATTCATTAACTCATTTAATTGAGGAAAATAATTAAAAAAGTATATTCATTAAAAATAAAAGTGCATATAATAATAGCAACTATGGAAGCTTGTTATATGTTATAAACTTATATATTTTATAAAAAAATTAAGAGGTGAACAAAATGGAAGAAAAAGAGATAATGTCTTTTAAAGATGAAACTGGAAATAAGGTTGATTTTGAAGCAATAGCTAGAATTTATTTAGATAAAATAGAATATCTATTACTATCACCAGTTGATGATTCATCAGAAGATGCTAATATTTTTGCATTTAGAGTAGATACAGATAAGGATGGTAAGGAAGAGTTAAATATTGTTGAAGATGATAAAGAATTTGAAGCAATAAAAAAAGAATATAAAAAATTATTATATTAGGAGAGGATAGTAAATGAAAAGTTCTGAGATAATAGATTATTTAGAAAAAAACGGATTATCTGAAATTGAAGAAATAGGTCAAACTGATGAATATGCACTAATTAAATTCTTTTATGATTTTGATAAAGAAGAAATAGATGCAGCTGAAAATTATGCCAATGAAGAATGTGATTTTGATGACGAGAGTGATGAGTGGTACAATGATTTTTATATGCCTTACTTAAAAGATATTGCTATGGATAATATAGAAAGCATAATAGAAGATTCTATGGAAGATTTAGATGTTGAAGGAAAGTATAGGCAAGTAGAAAATGAGACTAGAAATTTGGGATACGTAAAGTTTATAGCAGCATTCGCTAAATGTGATAGTGAAGTAGATTTAGACGAAGTTTTAAATGATTATAATGATTAAAAAAAATAAATAATAGTATAATAATTCTATTGAATTAAAACGAAGTTATGATATAATAAAAGTGTAGTTTTCCTAAGATGTTCGCATAGCTTATTATATTCAACCTACATGACATTTTCGGGATTTGTGACATACTTATGTCTGTCAGGCTTCTCTAAATTAATTTACAGAAGAAGACAAAATTAAGTTGAACTTAACCCACCTGCGAGGCGCAGGTATGAATATGTAAGTAAACGGCATGTTGGGAGCTATTGTTTATGAATTAAAACACCTCATTATGAGGTGTTTTTTTATTCTTTAGTAAATTATAAAAATCTTAAATCTGTGGATAATTTCTAGAATACTATGTTTTAAAGGTGTAGTGAGTACCCCTAAAGAATAAAAAATAATCATATGTAAAAAATGTAAAATTCAATTATAGATAATTTAAAGTATAGATTAATTTATAAATAAAGAGTGAATTTAATAATAATAAGTCATTGATTACTAGATTGGAATTAATATTCTAAATACTAAATATCAATGACTTATTAATTTAATATAAAAGTTAATTATTAAAGAGAGTAATAATAATTTTTATAGTTAAATTAAGCAATTGCTAATCTAACCATATCTAATTTATATTTTTGGTGTTTATGTTGTAGAGAGAGTATTTTTTGATATTTTGCAATATGCTTGTCTAAATTTTTAGATAAAACAATCATTAAAGTGTTTCTTGGATTAAACCAAACTAATAAGAAATTAAGCAATTTTTTTCTAATGATAATTTTTCTTTTTAATTTTAGCAAATCTTTAATTTTCAATTATATCACCTCTTATATTATTTATTATTAAACTAATAACACATGTATACTTTCTTAAGCAGTAAATTGAATTTTAGGTCAATTAAGTAATTTATGTAAATTAATTATAAACAAAATGTAGCCTTTTGTAAAAAGATTTCGCTATACAATTACCGACATTAATTACCAAGAAAATGAGGTTTAAATACACAATATTACAAAAATAGAAATAAAGTACAAAAAAAGAAATAAATTCAAGAAAAAAATTATCTTAAAAATTTACAGAAAAAACTAAAAAATGTATATTTTCAAAGCAATTTATAATGATCAGTATAATAAATATGTTTAAAATTACACAATAAAATAAAAAATAATGTCGTAAGTTTTTTTGTTGATTATATTTTTAAAAATAGGTAAAATTAGTGATATAGAAAGAGAAAGGATGTATTTTAAAGTGAAGATTGAAAATATGAAAATAGAAGAAGTAATAGAACAAATTAATTTATTATATAAGAAAAGTAAAGAGGCAAGTTTAACAGAAGAAGAGAAGGAGTTACAACAAAAATTAAGAAAAAGATACATAGATAATGTAAAGAAAAACTTTAGAGCTCAATTAGATGGTATAGAACTGAAAAATAAATAAAAGGAATGATGGAGAGTGGCGGTTTCGGTTAAAAGATTGATAAATGATTTTGATTTAGAAGTATTAGTTGAAGGAAATGAAGATATAAAAATCGAAGTAAATGATGTAAATAGACCAGGCTTACAATTAGCAGGATTTTATAACTACTTTGCTCCAGAAAGAATACAAATTATAGGTAAAGCTGAATGGAGCTTCTTACAAGATATGCAAATTGAAGTAAGAAAGAAAAGAGTTAAAAAATATTTAAGCTTTAATATAACTTGTTTAATAATAAGTAGAGGTTTAGAGCCACATGAAGAATTTATTAAAGAAGCAAGAAAGAATAATATATGGGTATTAAGAAGTAAGTCTGTAACAACAAAACTTATAAGTAAAATAACACTATATCTAGCAGATAAATTAGCTCCAGAAACTAGATTACATGGGGTATTAGTTGATGTTTCAGGAATTGGAATATTAATAACTGGAGAAAGTGGTATAGGAAAAAGTGAAACAGCCTTAGAACTTATAAAAAGAGGTCATAGATTAATCACTGATGATGCTGTTGATATTAGAGAAAGTGATGGAACATTGATAGGAAGTTCACCTAAGATAACAATTGGTATGTTAGAAGTAAGAGGAATAGGAATTATTGATGTTACTCAACTTTATGGATTAAGTTCTGTATTAGAAGAAAAAGAAATAAAACTAATAATGCATTTTGAACACTGGAAAGATGACAATGATTATGATAGATTAGGAATAGACAATCAATATATGGACATATTAGGAATCCCTGTCAAAAAGTTAACTGTACCAGTTAGACCAGGAAGAAATATTGCTGTAATAATAGAGGCAGCAGCAGTTAACTACAGATATTCATTGATGTCTAAAGTATCTCCTGTTGATATAATAGAAAATAGAATGAGTTCAGTAAGTGATGAAGCTTAAAATTTAAACTAAGTTTATTTAAATATATGATAAGTTTTCTTTAAAGTAAAATTTATCAAAAGAGAGAAGAGAGGATTAAATATGAAATCAGAAAAAAACAACAAGAATGTATGGAATAAGTATGAGGAAAAGGGAGTAAAAGAAATCTTTGATTTTTGTGATGGTTACAAAAATTTCATGTCTATATGTAAGACTGAAAGAGAATGTGTAAAAGAAGTTATTAAGATGGCAGAAAGTAACGGTTATAAAAACATAGATGATATAATAAAAAATGGAGAAACTTTAAAAGCTGGAGATAAAGTATATGCTAATAATAAAGGAAAAACTATTGCTTTATTTATTATTGGTAAAGAATCTATGGAAAAGGGACTTAAAATTTTAGGCGCTCATATTGATTCACCTAGATTAGATGCAAAGCAAAATCCACTTTATGAAGATAATGAAATGGTATTATTAGATACTCATTATTATGGTGGAATTAAGAAATATCAATGGGTTACATTACCTTTAGCTCTACATGGAGTGGTAGTAAAAAAAGATGGTTCAATAATTGATATTTGTATTGGTGAAGACGAAAATGATCCAGTTGTTGGAGTATCAGATTTATTAGTACATTTATCTGGAGATCAATTACTTAAAAAAGGAAATAAAGTAGTTGAAGGAGAAGATTTAAATGTATTAGTTGGTAGTATGCCTTTAAAAGGTGAAGAAAAAGACAGTGTTAAAGCTAATATATTAAAAATATTAAAAGAAAAATATGATTTTGAAGAAGAAGACTTTTTATCGGCTGAAATTGAAATAGTTCCAGCAGGAAAAGCAAGAGATTATGGTTTAGATAGAAGTATGGTTATGGCTTATGGTCATGATGATAGAGTATGTTCATATACTTCATTAATGGCTATGTTTGATATTGATGAATGCGATAAGACTTGTTGTTGCCTTTTAGTTGATAAAGAAGAAGTAGGAAGCATAGGGGCAACAGGAATGCAATCTAAATTCTTTGAAAATATAGTTGCTGAAGTTCTTGATAAAGTTGAAGGATTCTCTGATATTAAATTAAGAAGATGTCTTAGCAATTCTAAGATGTTATCTTCTGATGTAAGTGCAGCATTTGATCCAAATTATCCATCAGTAATGGAAAAGAAAAATTCAGCATTCTTTGGTAGAGGTATGGTATTTAATAAATACACTGGTGCTAGAGGAAAATCAGGATGTAATGATGCAAATGCAGAATATATGGCTGAGCTTAGAAGAATAATGGAAAAGCACGATGTTTCTATTCAAACAGCAGAACTTGGAAAAGTTGATGCTGGTGGTGGTGGAACTATCGCATACATTTTAGCTCAATATAATATGGAAGTTATAGATTGTGGAGTAGCACTTTTAAATATGCATGCACCATGGGAATTAGCAAGTAAAGCAGATATATATGAAACTATGAGAGGTTACAGAGCCTTTTTAATAGAAGCATAGAAATAAAAATAGTATAGTTCATATAAAGAGATAGTAATTTTTTGATAAATTTTTAATGGTTTAATTATATAAGGAACTATTCATAATGCTTAAAATGCAATATGAGTAGTTCCTTTTCTGTTTTATTAATTAAGTAATAATTATTTTATATTCAAAGCACTTAAAAAGTTTTCTAAGTAAATTGAAGGCATAGTCATGCTTCCAATATCACCATGTTTTTTGTCATCTTTTAAATTACCATGAAAATCAGAACCACAAGAAATTAATAAGTTATTTTCTATAGCTATGTTTATGAATTTCTCTTCTTCTTCTTTTGTATTTTGAAAATAAAATGCTTCCAATCCATCTAAATTCATTTTTAAAAACTCATCAATTTTGGAATTGCTTATAAGTTTTGGATGAGCTAAAAACACTAATGCATTATATGATTTTAAAAGGCATATACCATCTTTAGTGGATAATTTTAGAGTAGGAACATAAGCTTTACAATCTTTGCCTATAAAGTTTTGGAAGATATATTCGTTATCGTATGGATAACCTGCATTTATTATTGCTCTAGCAATATGAGGTCTAGCTATAGTATCTTTTCCATTAGATAATACGTCATCAAAATTAATTATTATGTTAAATTCAGTTTTAAGTTTTTTAATAATTTCTTTAGCTCTTATAATTCTATGATTTTTAATTTTATTAAGTTCGTTTATTAGTTCAGAATTATTGTAATTATTATCTTTAAAAAATCCAAGTAAGTGAATGCTTTCATTATTATACTGAGTAGATAATTCTATTCCAGGAATAATTTTAACATCTAATTCGTTACCGCATTTTATTCCAGCATCCAATCCTGATAAAGTATCATGATCTGTAATTGCTAAGTAAGAAACAGAATTTTGTTTAGCTCGTTTTACCACTTCAACAGGAGATAATAATCCATCTGAACATGAAGTATGTACATGGAAATCTATTTTATACATATATATAAACTCCTTTCTGTTATATAATTTTAAATTAATTATTTTTATTCTTTAAAAAATTATAAAAACTACATTAACTAGTCTGTACTAAAATATAATTAGAATTAACAATATAATACGATTAATATAAGAATACTATACAATAATTATGAAGATTTTGAAATCATTTTTATAAAATAAGAGGATATTCCAAATTAAAGTTGTTATTTTGAAATATCCATTTATTTTATTTTTCAATAGGCTTAGACTCAGTATGAATGCAGAAATTAAATAAATTATATCCAATAGGTAGATTTTCCATTGATACTATATCTTCTGTATAATTACCATCCCAAGGTGATAAAGTTATAAGATTTGAATTAAAGACTTTTATTAAAAAAATATTATCCTTAAATATTACTTTAATTCTAAAAGGTTCTCTTTCATTAATTGCATCAGAAGTTTCTAAATAATTATCAGTAATTAAACTATTTAAAAAGTTTTCTACTATAAGTTTTTCATCATCAGTAACTTTAATTTCTTTATATAAATTTTTATCAAATACATAAAGTGAAAACTCTTCATTATTTAATACTTTTTTTGTAAGCTGTTCAGTATAATAATGATTATTAGGTTTTTTAGAAAAATTTATGTATTTAGCATTTGATAAACTACAGCCCATCATAATTGTGGTATTTAATAAAATTAGTAAGATAACAATAAATTTTTTCAATGAATAAACCTCCTAAAAATTACTTTTATTTAATAAATTTATTCAAATTAATCATGTTTAGAACTCCAGTTTTTATATTATGAAATTTAAATTAAGGACATATTTTAGTAGAGTGTTGATATATGTATAAGCAAAGCTGTATGGAGTAATTAAATGTAATTTTAAATAAAATAAATTTATTATTGTGATATTTATAATTTTAATGAGTATGAATTATACAAAGAGATAATAATTTAAAGGAGGATATATGCATATTATTGCTACAGTAGGACCTAACATAATGGATAAGAAAGTATTAAAAGATATATTTTATAGCGGGGCAAATTCATTAAGATTTAATTTTTCACATGGTAGTAGTAACGAGTTTTTAGAATATATTGAAATGGCAAAGGCAATAAAAGAAGATGTAGTTATAATATTAGATTTATGTGGAAGCAAAATAAGAGTGTCTAATAAACTTTGTGGTGTATACAAAATATATGACGAGGAAAAAGTTTATTTTTGTGGCGAAGATAAATATAAAAAAGTAAATCAAAAACTAAAAAATAATGATAAAATAGTTCCTTTGAATATAAATAATAATATTTTAATGGAAAATAAGTATGATGAAATAAGTATTAAAGACAATACTATGATATTTAATATATTAGGAGAAGAAGAGGGCTTTTTAAAGGCAATTACTGTAAGAGGTGGAGTTGTAAGAGCTGGCAAAGGATGCAATATAAAGGGTTTTGATAGAAGTAAAATAAAGCTTAACTTAAAAGATAAAGAGGATATCAAATTTGGAATAGAACATAAAGTAGATATAATATGTCAATCCTTTGTTGAAAGTGATGATTGCATAGATGAAATAATAGAATTTGTAAATTTAAATAAAAAAGAAAAGTATAATCCTAAAATATGGGCTAAAATTGAAACTTTAGAGGGAATAAAAAATATAGATAAGATAATAGCTAAAGTAGATGGAATTATGATAGGAAGGGGTGATTTAATAGCTGAAACTTCCATAGAAGATACACCTATATATGAAGAATTTATAATAAAGAGAGTAAAAGAATATACTAATAAGGAAATTATAATAGCGACACACATTTTAGATAATATGAAAAGTGGAAAAATGCCATGTGTAAGTGAAGTGGAAAGTATATATAATTTTATTAAAAATGGAGTTGATGGTTTTTTATTAGCAGGAGAAACTTCTATTGGTAGAGCACCTATAAAAACAGTTAAATTTTTAAAAGACCTAGTAGAAAAGTATCATGGATAAAAAAATATGTAATATATTAAAAGATGGATTAATGTCTATAACATGGATAATTATAATGATAGTTACTTTTCAATTATTGAAAATGGTTTATAAAATGTTTGTTTTAAAATAAATAATTTAGAGTGTAAGATAAACAATTTTGTTTGTTAATAGAATTGTTTATCTTTTTATGTGTGAATTTAATTATAATATAGTCTGCTATCAATTGTTTTTATAGTAAAGTATTAACGTTTATTTAAGAAACAATCTAAGTCTTGTATTACTAGACTATATTTATGGATTAATCCTAATTCGAGTGTATTTTTTAAAATATCTTCATTTTTATATAAAGTAAGTTTAGATAAATTATCTTTACAACAACAAGCACAACTTAAAATTAAAAATTCAATTTTAGGTTTAATAATTTTAATTAGCTCTGTGTAAGTAAAATTATTTTCATTATATAAAAAATTTATAGGGTTAAATTTATTTTTGTTCATGTCATCTTTTAAATCATCTAATGCATCTATAAGATAAATCCATTTACCAAGAGAGTATCCTAGTGTATATAGTGTATTTCTTAAATTATAAGAATCGTCTTTTAAAGTATAGGGATAGTCTTTAAAAATATGTCCTACTAATGTACTAAATGGATCACATATTTCATCTATAGAGTTAAAGTTCTTATTTTTTTCTAAGGAACTTAAAGTATTAAGGTTTGTTTTAATTTTTGTATTAATGGAACTTATTGATTTTGGAAATTTATTTTTATATTGTAATAGAAAAAAAGCTTCTAATTTGCTTTTTAATGAACAGTCATCTTCAGAATCATCTAATAATTTGTAATAATTTAAAGATATATTCATAAATGAAGCATAAGATAAAGATTTATTATCAAACAAAATAGTTCTTTTATAAACAGGATGAAATAAGCATCTAAATTCATTTATATTTATACTATTATCATTTAATGAATCAAATAATATTGCTAGAAATGTCATATCATAATTTAATGTTATTCTAGGAATATTCCCAAAATTTTTTTTGATTTCATGACAGAGTCCGCAATAATAAGATTTAAAAATGTTAAAGTCTTTTACTTTTAATTCATTTTTTAATGGAGTAACATAACCAAACAAAAAAATGCTCCTTAATAAATTAATATAAGTTTATTATATCACTATTGTAATAAATTTCCATAAAAATAATTGTTATTAAATAAAATTAATCTGTGTTTTGGCACAGTGTTAATATATAAGTAAAGCAAAGCAATTAAAGATAAATGGAATACAAAAAATTTCATTTATTTTATTTTTTTTATAAAAAACTCTTTACAAGTAATAATTACTATTATATAATAATAACTGTAGAAGAGATACAACAAAAGAAAAATAAATAGATTAAATATAAAAAATTAAAGAGTGTGTATAAATTAAAGAAAACAGGGGGAATTA
>NZ_JAMQIF010000001.1:43711-46319 GCF_023845855.1 Clostridium sp. ZBS2 | reverse complement strand
ATAAAAATAATAATTTCAAAAATGCTGAAATAGATTTAATTAAGTACATAGATGGAATTAAGAGAAATTCTTATAGGCTGTTAAGACTTATAAATAATCTAATAGATATAACTAAAATAGATTCTGGTCATTGTAATTTTCAACTACAAAATTGTAATGCAGTTGAAATAATTGAAGACATAGTAATGTCAGTAAGAGAATATATAAAAGAAAATACTAGAAATATAATTTTTGACACAAGTGAAGAGGAAATAATAACGGCTTTGGATAAAAATAAAATTGAAACTGTAATGTTAAATTTACTTTCTAATGCTATAAAATATACAAATGATGATGGAATTATAGAAATAAGAATAAAATACAGTAAAGATAGAAAAAATATACTCATTAGTATAAAAGATAATGGCATAGGTATAGCTAGTAAAGATATAAACAATATTTTTCAAAGATTTAAATATTCAGATAATATACTTAATAGGAGATGTGAGGGGACAGGAATAGGTTTATCTCTTGTGAAATCTTTGGTAGAAATGCATGGTGGAAAGATAATTGCTAAGAATAATCCACTTAAAGGAACAGAGTTTATCTTTTCAATTCCAGTGAGATTAACAGATGATAATGTTAATAATAAAAAAAATTTAGATAGTAATATAGAAAAATGCAATATAGAATTTTCAGATATATATTTTCTATAAACGAAATATTTATTTTACTTATGGTATTTAAGAAAACTATCATTTTGAAAACTATATGAATATACATTATACTAAGTAAAGTAATTAGAATATAAATTTACTTTAATATTTATGTTTAGTTGATATATAATAGTAACTAACAATATTAGATTAAATGAATAAGGTGAATAAATTGGAAACAAAGAAAATGACGGAAGCAGGAGTTCTTACAGCTGTATTTGTAGTAATAAGTATTATAGCAATTGGTACAGGAATAGGATATTTAGGATATTTAGATTTTATAGTTCCAATAATTACTATGCTTATATATTTAAGGTGTGGTTTAAAATACGCCTTATTATCTAGTGTATCTTCAATTTTTATAATAACATTAGCTATAGGAGATGTGGTTTCAGGAATTTGTATAAGTCAAAGTATGGTATTAGGATTTATATGTGGAATATTTGTTGAAAAGCAAGAGACAATTTTAGATGATTTATTTTATTGTTCAATACTGTCATGTGTTGTTATGGTGATGGTTGATATAAACTTTTCTAAGATATTAGGATATAGTCTACTTAAAGAATCTCAAATTTATGTAGATAAATTATTATTTTTAAATAAAACATTAAAAAATGTTTTATATTACATTTTAATAATATCACTTCCAATAGGAACTACATTTATAACATACATTGCATCGTTATTTTTAGGAAAAAAATTAAATCTACTAAGTTCTGTGTCAAATAAAAAATTTTTAGTTATAAGAAATTTTAAGAAATACGGAATAGTAATTTGTTGTTCTAAGAAAATCATAAACATTGGAATAGTATATTTGTCAAGTATGTATATATTATATTTAAATATAGAAATAAGTAAATTTGTGCATTTAAATATAATATTAAATTCAATAAAATATATAGTTATATACTTTTTGTTACAAGATAGTTACAAGTATATAAACAGAATGATTTATACGTTAACTAAATCTAAGCTTTCACTAATTTTAATGGAGATTTTAACTTTGTATATGCTTCTAAATTATTTTATAAAAACAGCAATAGTGTTAATTAGTATTTCATTTATTATGGATAATATTTTAAATTTAAGAGAAAAGCAAATAGTCTTTTTAGATAAGATTTTAATATAATAAATTAGAATAAAAATACAAGAAATACATATGTACGTTCTTGTATTTTTATTTGTTTTTAACATGCGTAGCATCTACAATGTAATTTCTTCTCAGACATAAGAGTAAAATAATCATAACCGTGAATCCAATAACTAAGAAGATCAGGTTTATAATCTAAAAGGTTCTTTAAAAAATTATCAAATAAGTTTAATTTTACTAAAGTTTTTATAATGTCCTTAGGATAGGGCGTAAATTTACTATAAGGATTTCGAGGGTCTATGACTTTAATTTTACTGTTTTTATCTACAAATATATGTGCATTTCTAATATTTAATCTTTTGAAATCTAAGACTTTAAAATCTTCAATTAAATCTATAATCTCTACAGATAAAGAATAGGTTAATCCATTTTTACATAAAAACTCATAAAGATTATCACCTTCTATGAATTCTCGTAACACCATATTTTCAGCCATAAACAGTACATTAGGAAAAAATCTACTCTTTTTTGTTTTTTCAAGAATTTCTACTTCTTTTTCTGCCTTCTTTTTATTATAGAATATTTTTAAAGCAAATCCTTCGGGAGTTAAATAAACCTTTCCTTCATGTCCTTTACCTAAAAATTCACATTGTTTAACATTTAGAAGGTATCTCATTTTATCACTACTATATATTGATTTATAATATTATATGACTATATTACGTTATTGATACGATACTTAAGATTTTTGCTAATTTATAGTGTGAAATAAAACCTTTATTATAAAATTATGTTAATTAAAGTTAAAATAAGGCTATGTTTT
>NZ_JAMQIF010000001.1:0-43632 GCF_023845855.1 Clostridium sp. ZBS2 | reverse complement strand
AGTCCAATTACAATGCCACTTTACCTATTGCATATATCAACACTCATTTAAAACAGAGCCTAAAATAAAAATATATAAAATGGAAAAACATATTGTTTTTAAATAGTGTATAATAATATTGAATCAAATTTATATGCAAATTAAATTTTAATTTGTAATAAATGGGGGATGAAGCAGTGGGTGGAATAATAACAATAAAGAACATTATAGATAATTATAAAAATGCAGATATAGATTTTGAAAGTTTAAGCTTAGAAAAAATAAGAAAATATGCAGATAGAGAAAACAAAAAAGCACAAAATGTTTTAGGTGATAGATATTATACTGGTGAGGAGATTACGCAGGATTATGAAGAGGCTGTTAAATGGTATATAAAATCTGCTAAGCAAGGCTATGATGTTGCACAATATAATTTAGGAGATATGTACTATTGTGGAAATGGAGTAAAGCAAGATTATGAAAAAGCTATAGAATATTTTAAATATTCAGCTAATCAAGGAAATCCAGATGCACAATGTAATTTAGCATGTATGTATGAAGAGGGATTAGGAACTGAAGTAAACTATGAAGAAGCTATTAAATGGTATGAAAAAGCCGCATTACAAGAAGATTTTTATGCACAATATAACTTAGGTAATTTATATATGTATGGAAAAGGCGTTGATACAGATTATAAAAAGGCATTTAAATGGCACATGCGAGCTTCAATTTTAGGCTATGAGAAGTCTCAAAATACATTAGGTTATATGTATGAACAGGGTATTGGAATAGAAAAAAACTATGAAGAAGCTGTTAAGTATTATAAAAAAGCTGCATATCAAGAATACTCATATGCAGAATATAATTTAGCTACTATGTATTATTTGGGAAATGGAATAGCTCAAGATCGTAAAACTGCATATATATGGTATAAAAAAGCTGCAAATCAAGGATTAAAAAAAGCAATGATAGCTTTAAAAACTAAATATAAAGAAACAAATATATAATTTAAAATAAAGTATAAAAAGTAAATAAAAAAATAATACTATNNATAGTATTATTTTTTTATTTTCCGATAAGTTTATCGCTATATAATATATGTTCAGTTAACCAAGTATTTAAAAATTCTAGTATTTTTTTTATACCTTCATCTTGGTTTTCATCCACAATTTTTAAATCCACATTATTAAGTTCTTCAATGAATTTTTCATGTGCGATTTTTTGAGAGAATCTTCGCTTGTAATTTATACTATCCATGTATTCTTCTTCAGATTTAAAATGAAATGTTGTATAGTCTTTTAATTCTTCAATAATATTTACAACAGAATCATATTTATCTAATGTGAAATTATTGGTTAGTAAATTATATGCCTTATCAGCTATCTCAAAGAGTTTTTTGTGTTGTTCATCAATAAATTCAATGCCTGTTTTAAATTCTTCTTTCATTTTATACATTTATAATAAACCTCAACTTTCTTTAGATAAATAATATATTATAATTATACATTGAAAACTTATATTTTTCTATAAAATTAAGTTAATATATATTATTAATTATAATGCAATATATTACATTAAATAATAAACAGTGTTATAACAAAAATATAATTATATGTACATAGCAAACAATAACAGTATGTATGGTTATATGCATAAAATATAATTGAAAGGAATTTATTGTATGGGATATAATGGAATTGATATCATTGATAAAGCTATAAATATTGAAGAAAGAAGAAAAATAATAATTAATAGTGTTGTAAATGAAAATACTAATAATCCTGCTGTAAAAGTAATAGCAAAAGTATTATCTAATCAATTAGATGCAATGATAAAACATTATGAAGAATTAAGAAATGAAGTGAGTAATACAGAACTTGAAGAAATAGACATTATGACTTATGATAAAATGTCTTTTTTAATAAATGAATTTAACAATAAGTTATATAATCCAAAAGTGAATAATGTTAGGGAATATTTAGAATTCTCACTTAATTTAGCTAAAGATAAATATTCTTTATTTGTTGATATACAAGGTAGACTTGTAAATAATACAAAAGACACTCAGCCAAAAACTTATGAAATATTAAGCAATATAATAAAAACTATAAGTAAACAAATAAGAACTATTGAAAAAACATTAATATAATAAATTTAAAGAGGAATAATTTGAAACAAAAGCTTATAATCCATTATTTACATGATACAATATATAATGGTTATGTAGATTATTGATTTAGGCAAATTTTACATAGCTAATAATAATGAAGTAGAGGTAAAGAGAATGGAATTAAATTGGAGTTTAAAAGAAATATATTCATCATTTAATAGTGAGGAATTTAAAGGTGATTTAGAATCGCTTAACTATATGATAGAGAATATTAATGAGTGGAGTAAAGAGATAACTTTAGATAAAGAAAACTTAAAAATTAAATTAGAAGAATATATAAAGAAGTTTACTAAATTTACTGATTTAGCAAGTAAATTATCAATATATATAAATTTGGTTTTAAGTGTTGACACTACAGATAAAGAAGGTTTAAAATATTCAGATGTTATAGAGAAAAAGTTAACAGAAATTGTTGAAAGCAGTACTAAATTAGAAAGATGGATTAGTAGCATAGAAAATATAGATGAAGTTATAAGTAATTCAAGATTACTTAAAGACCATGAGTTTATATTAAAAAATATAATTGAAAATAGTAAATATTTACTTAGTGAGAAAGAGGAAAATATAATTGCTAGTATGAAAAATACGGGATCTAATGCTTGGCTTAAACTTAAGGATAAACTAATTTCTAACTTAAAAGTAGAAATTGAAGAAAATGGAGAAATTAAATCTATACCACTAACTTTAGTCTTAAATATGGCATATGATAAAGATTCAACTGTTAGAAAAAAAGCATATGATGCTGAAATAGCTTCTTATAAAAAGGTTGAGGAAGGGGTAGCAGCAGCTCTTAATGGAATAAAAGGAGAAGTTTTAACTGTATGTGATTTAAGGGGATATAAATCTCCATTAGAACAAACACTTAAAGATTCAAGAATGGATGAGGAATCCTTAGATGCTATGATTTCTGCAATGAAAGAAAGTTTACCTATTTTTAGAAAGTATTTAAGAAGAAAAGCCGAAATTTTAGGATATAATAATGGATTGCCATTTTATGAATTATATGCACCGATTAATGATGCTGATATGAAGTTCAGTTATGAAGAAGGAACTAAATTTGTTATTAAAAATTTCAATACTTTTAGTAATAACTTAGCTGATTTTGCTAAGAAAGCTATAGATAATGCATGGATAGATGTAATGCCAAAGTCTGGTAAGGTAGGAGGAGCATTTTGTGAAAATCTACATTTTATAGGTGAAAGTAGATTCTTACTTAATTATGGTGAAAGTTTTGGTGATGTTGTAACACTTGCTCATGAATTAGGTCATGGATTTCATGGTGAGTGTTTAAATAATGAAACAACATTAAATTCTGATTATCCTATGCCAATAGCAGAAACTGCATCGACTTTCTGTGAAACTATAATAAAAAAAGCAGCTATAAAAGAAGCTACTAAAGATGAGGCCTTATCAATATTAGAAACTGAAATAAGTGATTGTACTCAAGTAATAGTTGATATATATTCAAGATTTTTATTCGAAAAATCATTTTTTGAAGTAAGAAAAGAAAGCGCTCTAAGTGTAGATAAAATTAAAGAATTAATGTTAAATTCTCAAAGAGAAGCTTATGGTGATGGATTAGATCAAACTTACTTACATCCATATATGTGGACTTGGAAGCCACATTATTATTATGCAGATAGTAATTTTTACAATTTTCCATATGCGTTTGGGTTATTATTTGCTAAAGGGCTATATGCTGAATACTTAAAAAGAGGAGAGTCATTCCCTAATGAATATGAAAAATTACTTTCAATTACAGGTAAAAATAAAATAGCAGATGTAACAAAAGTTATGGGAATAGATATACATGATAAAGAATTTTGGAAAAACTCTTTAAAGACAATAGAAGAAGACATAGAAGAGTTTATGAAACTTAGTGATAAATTATTATAAATTAGATGTAAAATAAAGTCAGCTATTGACCAATTAAGCATATAAATTTAAATATTAATCATAGAAGTATAACATTTACAACGCTATTTTACCATAAGGTTCAAATTTTGTAGTAAAATAGCGTTATATTTATGTTAAATAATATATTAATTGGTCATTAATGATAAAAAATATATTATAATATATGAATACTATATTATGTGGAGTGATCGTTATGTCAATAATAAATAATAAATTTAAATTAAATCCTGTGCAGATACTAGCAATAGGTTTTGTCATACTAATTTTTATAGGAGGATTATTATTATCTTTACCAATGTCATCAGCTTCGGGAGAATCAACTAATTTTTTGGATGCGTTATTTACGTCTACATCTGCAAGTTGCGTAACTGGTTTAGTTGTAAAAGATACAGGTACATATTGGAGTAGCACTGGACAAGTAATAATTTTAATACTTATTGAAATAGGTGGCTTAGGATTTATGTCGTTTGCTACATTTATAGCTATGCTATTTGGTAAAAAAATCACACTGAAAAATAGATTAGTTATGCAAGAAGCTATGAATACATTAAGCATACAAGGTCTTGTAAAGATGTTAAGGTATGTTATGGGAATTACTTTCTCAATACAGATATTAGGCGCATGCATTTTATCAACACAATTTGTACCTGAATTTGGATTGAAAAAGGGTAGCTTTTATAGCATTTTTCATTCAGTATCTTTTTTTTGTAATGCTGGATTTGATGTAATAGGGAATTTTGAAAGTTTAACAAGATATTATAATAAGCCTGTTGTATTATTAACAGTTAGTAGTTTAATTATTATTGGTGGATTAGGATTTACTGTTTTACTTGAAATATATAATTTCAAAGGTATAAAAAAATTATCTAGTCACACTAAGTTGGTTCTTTTAGTTACTGCTGCATTAATAGTATTTGGAGGTGTTTTCATATTTGCATTAGAATATACTAATTTAAATACAATTGGTAATATGAATTTAAAAGATAAAATATTTAATTCATTGTTAGCATCAGTATCGCCAAGAACAGCAGGGGTTAATAGTATACCAATAGATGAAATGCATACTGCAAGCAAGTTTTTTACCATTATACTGATGTTTATTGGTGGATCGCCAGGATCAACTGCTGGAGGACTTAAGACTACTACTTTTGGCGTGATAATTCTTACTGTTCTTTGTGTTATAAAAGGGAAAGAAGATACTGAACTTTTTGGTAGGAGATTTCCAAAAGAATTGGTATACAAAGCTTTTTCATTGTTATTTATTGGTATGACTTTAGTTATTGTTGTTACTATGATATTAACAATAACTGATCCTAATGAATCTCTTATTTCACTTTTATATGAAGCTACATCAGCTTTTGGTACCGTGGGGTTAACTACAGGAGTTACTCAAAGGTTAAGTAGTATGGGTAAAGGTATGATAATTATAATGATGTATTTAGGAAGAGTAGGACCTTTAACAGTTGCATTAGCATTAACTAAGAGAAGAAAAAGGACTTTATATAAATATCCAGAAGCTAAAATACTAATAGGATAAATATGAGCATTAAATTTTCAGTTAAGTGAAGACGATATTATAAGAATCACTGAATTAGATGAAAATATTAGATGTTGATCAGATCCAGACAGTATTTATTCACAAGGTCATAAATAATTAAACAGCAAAAAATAAATTAGTATTAATATACTAATTTATTTTTTGTGATTTTTGTTAAAAAACTAATTTGGATATTTTATATTATAACGTTAATGTAACATACCTTTAAAACATAACTCCACAATAAAATAAAAGATAAAAAAACAAAAGAAAACACAAAAAAGTAAAAAACCATCAAATTCTTGACAGCATAAATTAATATGGGATAATATTATTAGAATTAGCTGTGGAATAAAAAAGATTAAATGTAAAAAATATACTAACCAAAAGGTGGTTAATTTAAATGATTGGTAATAGAAATTTAAATGATATAATTGATATTAATTTATTAAAATCAATACAAGATAGATTAGCTGAAATTACTGGACTTGCATATAATATAGTTGATTTTAAGGGTAATCCAATTAATAATTATTCAAACTTTTGTGATTTTTGTAGTAAAGTTAGAAATACTAAAGAAGGTATGAAAATATGTTATGATACAAATGCGCATGCAGGATTAGAAGCGGCTATAAGACAAAAACCATATGTTTTTAAATGTCCAGCAGGTTTAGTAGATGTTGCTATTCCTATTATTGTAAATGGTAATTATCTTGGCGCAGTTTTTTTTGGACAAGTTAGAACTAATAAAGATAAGCTTGAACCAATTAGAAAATCAAATTATTATTCTAAAATGTGTAGAAATGATAATGAATTATTAAATGACTTCAATAGCACAAAATTTATAGATTATTCTAAGATTGAATCAATATATTCTTTAATTAATATAATTGTAAATTTATTGGTTGAAAAATCTGAACTTAGTTCAATTCAGGAAGAATTAAGCTTTAATAATATAAAGCTTATTAGAGAAAAACAGGAAAGAAAAGAATTAGAAGAAAAACTTAAGTTTTGTGAATTGGATTCTTTGGAGACACCTATAAGTTTTGAATTTATTCTTAATACATTAAACACAATATCTAGTCTTGCACTAATAGAAGATGCTCCTAAAACTCAAGAAATGATATATTCTTTAACAAAACTATTTAGATATAACTTTAAAAATATTGGTAACTTAGTTTCTATGGAGAAAGCTATAGAAAACATCAAAACATATTTAAAGATACAATCAACTAGATTTGGTGAGAGAATAAGATATGAAATTAATATAGATGAAAAAATTAATCACATTAAAATACCAACTATGATTTTTTTACCATTTATAGAATATTCAATATTAAATGGACTATGCCCTAAAAAAGATGGAGGAACTATTTTTATTAAAGGAGACTGCTGTGAAAATAATGCTACTATTTTAATTCAAGATAATGGCATAGGAATTTCTGAAGATGAATTATTTTCAATATTAAATGGTAAATGCAAAAAAGGCTCTTTAGGAGCAGGCATATATAATGCTAATAATGTTCTCGTTAAATATTATGGAAAAGAATATAAAGTTAATATAAAAAGCGAACTAAATATAGGGACTAATGTGAGTTTTAAACTACCATTATAGATTTTTTTAGTAAAACGTTGATATATGTATAAGTGTATAGGCAAAATAAGGACTTAGTAATTGGAATTAGGAATACTAAAATGTATAGTCTAATTACAAGAAAACTTTACCTAAACAATATATCAACACACATTAAAAATAGAGTCTAAAATTAAAAAAATCAGGGAAATGTAAAGGGGGGGAGAGCATTAGTATGTGTAAAGTATTAATAGCTTCTGATGACATTTTAGAACTTGAAGCTTTAAAAATAATTATATATAAAAAGATAAAAAATATTAGTATTGTTGGATTAGCTTGTAATAGTGATGAAGTAATTAGCATGAATAATAATTTAAATCCAGATATAATTTTTTTAGATACTATGCTTCCAGGAAAAGATGGATTTGAAGTAACTAAAATTATAAAGAAAAATTATAAAGAGAAAATAATTGTATTAATGAGTATTTATGATAACTTTGAATCTTTACAAAGGGCTTTAAAAGTAAAGGCAGATGACTATTTATTAAAACCAGTCAAACCAGAAAAGGTTATAGAGATACTAAATGAATACATGAAAAATAATGAGTGTATGCTTTTAGATGAAAATCTATCTAATGAATATAAGTTAAATCAAACTTTAAATTATATAGAAAAAAACTTCAAAAAAAATATAACACTTAAAGAAGTAGCAGAGTATATGAATTATAGTACAGCATATTTTAGTAAGAGCTTTAAAAAATATGTGGGTGTTAATTTTAATAAATATATAACACAAATAAGAGTACAAGAAGCAAAACGTGTATTAAAAGAAACTAATATTAGCATAAATGATTTGGCATTTGATATGGGGTACAATGAGCCTAATTATTTTTGTAAAGTATTTAAAAAAGAAGAAGGCATTACCCCATCTGAATATAGAGAAAAAGTATGACATAAAAATATAGCTTATAGTTAAATAATTACTTAAATTTAATAAAAAACAGCGATTATAATATTTACTGGAAAAATATTATAATCGATTGGACACATAAGTATTAAAAAATATCTAAGTCAACCTGTATTATAGTATATAAGAAATAAATTATTTGAGCTAAAATAAGTAAACGTATTCTTATAAAAATTACCTTGATTAGCTTACAAATAAAATATCTTGTAATAAGAGGGGGAGAACTATGGATATATTAGCAAAAGGATTTATAAATCCTACTAAAAGAGTAGAAAAATTAAAAGAAGAGATATTTTCAGCAATTCCATGTATTGAAGCTGATAGAGCAATAATATTAACTGAATCATTTAAAGAAACAGAAAATGAACCTATAATTATTCGAAAGGCTAAATCTCTTGAGAAGATACTAAGTGAAATACCTATAGTAATTAGAGATAATGAACTTATTGTAGGAAGCTTAACTAAGAATCCTAGATCATGTCAAGTTTTTCCTGAATTTTCAAACCAATGGTTAGTAGATGAATTTGATAAATTTGAGAAAAGAACTTCAGATTTATTCAAAATTCCAGAAGAAACAAAATCTAAGCTTAAAGAAGTTTTTAAGTATTGGCAAGGAAAAACAGTAAGTGAATTAGCTACATCTTATATGTCTAATGAAACTAAAGATGCTATGAATACAAAAGTATTTACAGTGGCTAATTATCATTTTAATGGTTTAGGTCATATTTCTGTAGATTATCCTAAAGTACTAGAAAAAGGATTTTTAGGAATTATAAATGAAACAGAGAATGCTATAATTAATGCTGATAAAAGCAATCCTGAATATGTTAAAAAGAAAGTATTCTGGGATTCTATAATAATTTCATGTAAGGCAGCAATAAAATATGCAAATAGGTATAGTGAATTAGCTAAAAAATTAGCAGGCGAAACACTAGATATAGATAGAAAAAATGAATTGTTAAAAATTGCTGAAATCTGTAGCAAAGTTCCAGCTAATCCAGCAGAAACATTTTATGAAGCATGTCAATCATTTTGGTTTGTACAAGCTATAATTAGCTTAGAATCTAACGGACATGCTATATCTCCAGCACGTTTTGACCAATATATGTATCCTTATTATAAGAATGATATTGATAATAAATTTGCAACTAAAGAAATAAATACAGAAATTCTTCATTGTTTGTGGGTTAAATTTAATGATCTTACTAAAGTTCGTGATGAAACAACAACTAAAGCTTTTAGTGGCTATTCTATGTTCCAAAACTTAATTGTGGGTGGACAAACTCCAGATGGAAAGGATGCAACAAATGAATTATCTTATATGTGCCTTGAAGCTACTGGAAGTTTAAAATTACCACAACCATCTCTTTGTGTTAGAATATGGAGCAAAACTCCTGATGAATTTTTAATTAGAACTTGTGAATTAACTCGTTTAGGAACTGGTCTGCCAGCATTTTATAATGATGAAGTGGTTATTCCAACCTTGATTAATCAAGGTTTAACAATAGAAGATGCTAGAGATTATGCAATTGTAGGATGCGTTGAACCTCAAAAGCCTGGAAAAACTGATGGTTGGTATGATGCTGCATTCTTTAACTTAGCAAAGATATTAGAACTATCTATGAATAATGGTAGACTTAATGGCAAGCAAGTTGGTCCTGAAACTGGTGAGTTTACTTCATTTAAAAATATAGATAATTTTATAAATGCATATAAAAAACAAATAGAATATTTTGTATTCCATATGGTTGCAGCAGATAATTGTGTTGATATAGCACATGCTGAAAGGGCACCACTTCCATTTTTATCATCTATGCTTGATGATTGTATTGGCACAGGAAAGTCAATTCAAGAAGGTGGAGGACACTATCGTTTTTCAGGACCTTTAGGTGTTGGAATTGCAAATGTTGGTGATTCATTCATGGCTATAAAGAAGCTTATATTTGATGAAAACAAAATTACTTTATTAAAATTAAAAGCTGCTGTTGATAGTAACTTTGGTGAAAATGAAGATGATCCAATTAAAAAAGCAGAATATGAAGATATAAAACAATTAATTTTAAATAGAGTTCCTAAGTTTGGTAATGATATAGATGAAGTAGATGAATTTACACGTGATGGTGCACTTATTTATTGTAAAGAAGTATTAAAATATACAAATCAACGTGGAGGAAAATTCATTCCAGGATTATATCCGGTTTCAAATAATGTATATTTAGGCAGTCTTGTTGGTGCAACACCTGATGGTAGAAGTGCATTTAAACCTTTAGCAGATGGAGTATCTCCAACTAGAGGTGCAGACGTTAATGGACCAACAGCTGCTGCAAATTCAGTATCTAAATTAGAACATTTTGCAGCTCCAAGTGGAACATTATTTAATCAAAAGTTCAATCCAAATTCTCTACAAGGAGATAATGGGTTGAAAAACTTAGGATCTTTAATAAGAAGCTATTTTGATAGAAAAGGTATGCATATACAATTTAATGTAATAGATAAAAAAATTCTTCTTGAAGCTCAAGAACATCCTGAACAATATAGAGATTTAATAGTACGTGTTGCTGGTTATAGTGCTCAATTTATTTGTTTAGATAAGGGCGTACAAGATGATATTATAAAGAGAACAGAACAAAATTTATAAATAAGTTACTATAAGTAAATTTTAAATATAGAAATAAATATAAATACTCTTATGAAAGGAAAAAGCTATGCTAAAAAACGAAGTGGATTTAAACAAAATAGGTACTGTTTTTAATATACAAAGATTTTCAGTAAATGATGGACCAGGCATACGCACTATAGTATTTTTAAAAGGATGTCCATTATCTTGCCATTGGTGTAGCAATCCTGAATCTCAAAATGTAAATAAACAATTACTTTTTAATATAAAGAATTGTACAGGATGCCATAAGTGCGAAACTATATGTGAATATAATGCTATTGATTTTAATAATCTTAATAGAATAGATAGAGATAAATGTATTAGTTGTGGAAAATGTGCAGAAAACTGTTATCCAGGAGCTCTTGTTGTTTCAGGAAAAGAAATGAGCGTTAAAGAAGTTTTAGATGAGTTAAATAAAGATTCCTCTCAATTTAGAAGATCTAATGGTGGAGTTACACTTTCAGGTGGAGAGCCATTATTACAACATGAGTTTGCGCTAGAAATATTAAAAGGATGTAAAAGCATAGGAATTCATACAACGATAGAAACCACAGGGCATGTAGATAAAGAGGTTTTTAAAAAAATAGCACCTTGGGTTGATTTAGTACTTTTAGATATAAAGACACTTAATGAAGATAAGCATATAAAATATGTTGGAGCAAGCAATAAGATAATACTAGAAAATGCAAAGTTAATATCAGAATTGGTAACTAGTACTATTATTAGAGTTCCTGTTATACCTCAGTTTAATTGTGATGAAAAAAGCATACAAGATATTGCTAAATTTACAAAAAGCTTAAACAATATAACAGAGATTCATTTATTACCTTATCATAAATTAGGTTTAAATAAATATGATTGCTTAGGTAAAGAATATTTAATGCAAAATGATATTAATACCCCAAGTGAAGAAGTAATGTTAAATTTCAAAAAAATTGTTGAAGATATAGGACTAACATGTAACATTGGAGCCAATTAACCCCATTTAATATAATAGGACTATGTTAAAAGAATTATTTTAAGATAGTCCTATACTTTTATAAATTATTGTGTTATTGGAATTAGAATTTTTAAGTAATAACAATAATAAAGTCGCAAACATTTCTTACTAAAGATGGATATGTTACAATAAAAACAGATGGATAATCTATAAGTATAGACCCAAATAATATATATAAGGGGAAGATTTTAATGAATTGGATTAGAGAAATAGAGAATTATAATCCATATAATAAGCAGGAAGCTAGTGATAAAAAATTTATATTAGACTGTATAAATCAATATGATAATTTGCTTACTAGAGAAAATTCATTGGCTCATATGACCAGCTCTGGATACATAGTAAATAAAAACAGAGATAAAGTATTAATGATTCATCATAATATATATAATACATGGGCATGGACTGGTGGTCATACTGATGGTGATAGTGATTTTCTACATGTTGCAATAAAAGAAGCTCAAGAGGAAACTGGTGTTAAAAATTTTAATGTAGTTACTAATGAGATTTTATCATTAGATGTATTACCTGTTAAAGGACATTTTAAAAAAGAAAATTATATATCTGCACATTTACATTTATCAGTGGCTTATGTTTTAGAATGTGATGAAAATGAAGAACTTATAATAAAGAAAGATGAAAATAGTGGTGTTAAATGGATTCCTATAAGTGAAATTAATTTATATTCAAATGAACCTGATATGATTGAACTTTATAATAAATTTAATGAAAAAATTAAAAAGCTTTATTAAAGAAAAGTGTGCTATATATTAAAAATACTAAATATATAGTACACTTTATATTATTTCTATCTTTTATTTAAATTTTCGTTAAAGATAGCTCCTTCTTTTATAGCCCAAGCTTGATGTGCCAAAAACATTTTACTATATGCTTCTTCAATATTAAGCCAAACTAACTCATGATCTTTTTCTATTGGATTTGCTACTTTTTTTAATGAATCTGCTAAATAAAAATTACCAATGCTATGAATATAACCATTAAATCTACGTCCCCAATGATAAGAAGAACCTATACATACAAATTTTTTTATGTTTATTGTGCAACCTAATTCTTCCATACATTCTCTTCTTAAGCATTCTTCATTACTTTCATTTTGTTCTATACCACCACCAGGTAAGAAATATCCACCTGGCAATTTTATAACAGCTACTTTATTTTCTTTAAAGATTAGTGCATATGCACCAATTCTTTGCCTGTATTCTTTATCTTTAAGTTTTTCTCCAAATGTCATTTGTTTCATATTTATAAACCTCTTTTTATTTAATTTACCCAAATATTAAGAAATTATAATTCTATAGATTATAATAGTTGAAATTAATTTATTATTAAATAATTATATGAAGTGTGGAATAGAAAGTAAACAATAATATTAAAATTTATATATTTTATTAAATGAAAATAGAGTAATTTTATAACTAAAATCAATTTTTAGAATATTAATATAATATAACCAAAATATTGTTGTTGAAAGGGGAAACACATGTTTGATAAAATAAAATTACCATATGAATATAATGCATTAGAACCATATATAGATGCTGAAACACTAAATATACACTACAATAAACATCTTCAGACTTATGTTAATAACTTAAATAAAATATTAGAAAAACATACAGATCTGGTTGAAGGGAAAACCTTAGAGCAAATACTATTAAATGTAGAATCTTTTCCAAAAGAGATAAGGCAAGATATAATAAATCAAGGTGGAGGAGTTGCTAATCATAACTTATATTTTTATAATTTATCTCCAAATCCTAAATTAAAACCAGAAGGAACTTTATTATATGAGATAAATAGCAAGTTTGCAGATATAGAGAATTTGAAAATTCAATTAACTAATTTGGCCATAAGTCAGTTTGGATCAGGTTATGGATTTTTAGTAAAAGATAATAATGGAAATTTATCAATTTTAAAAACCTTAAATCAAAATAGTCCAATTAGTAATGGGTTAACTCCAATTCTTTGTATAGATGTTTGGGAGCATGCTTATTATTTACAATATAAAAACTTAAGAGCAGATTATGTCAAAAATATATGGAATATAATTGATTGGAATAAAGTTCAAGACTTATACGAAAATTACATTATTTAAAAAAGTAGGCTATGTTTTAACGTAGCCTACTTTTTTATCTAATAGTGAACCCTAATTAGCCAAAATTTCATTTTTTTATCGCTCCAGCCTAAATCCCAAGGGACATTATTTCTATCTGTATTGTGACAAGTAACTAGACTATAACCTTTAGAGTCAGCACCAGTAACAACAGAGACATGCGTTATATGACCTTTTTTTTCATAAGCTATAAAATCTCCAGGTAGTAATTTATAAGAGGCTTTGTAAACTCTCTCATAATTACCAGTAGCTATAACAGAAGCTCTACCACTGTTTAACATATAACGAGTAAATTTATCAGCATTTACCCATGGACCAGTAGCACTACCTTTATCATAATTCCAAACAGAATTTTTTTTAAATTTACCCCCTTCATGAAGCACTTGGGAAGCAAAATTTGCACAATCTCCACCTTCACAATTAAAATTTTTATATTTTTTATTGTATTTAAATTTATGTTCATCTAATGAAGATACACCACAATGTTTTTCAGCATATTCTAATGCATTCTTTCGTTTCTCATCTAAAGAAGAAAAATCTCTTGAAGTCTGATTTTTAATATGTTCTTTAATATCATCTACTTTAATGTTTTCTAAACTTAATGAATCAGCAAAGGGATCATTGTACCATTCTTTTGTTATTATCCATTCATCATCATATTTAGTGAGTCTCATTGAATGTGAAGTCCCAATTCTAGAACTGTTAATTATATTAGGTTTGTCTAAATATTCATACTTATACTCAGTGTCACATAACACATAAAAAGAACATATTTTATCACCAATATTACATTTGGTAATTTTTATTTTTGGTATTATATCTAAAAACTTAACTCCTTGCTTTTCTGCCCAGTTATTTATATATTTAACTTTCTTTTCTTCATATTCATAGGCCCATTGAGCAATTTTTGTATTATCACAATATAGACTTCTTAGACAATCTAAATCTTGAGTTAATACAGCTCTACTCTTTATTAAAAAAATATTTTCTATATGTTTTTTTAACTCATCTTCTGTGTCACTAGCAAAAGCATTTTTAAATGAAAATATATTAAATAATGTTAAAATTATAGTAAATAATATAATTGCTTTTTTTAGAGATAATTTAGTGAATTTAAATATGTACATATATTACTACCTCTTTCTAAATAGTATTTTAAGTTAATGCTTTTTCAATAATATCAATATAATTTTTTGTAGTTTCATCTTCTAAAAGAACTCCATAAAACCAATTCTCTTCATTATTCCAATTAGTAAAATACTTAGCTTTTAAAATAATTTCAGGCCTATATTCAAAGTGTAATATATCGAAATGCCCCCATTTTCCACCCCAAACAAAGTTATTATTTTCAAATGTTTCTACTAAATCTTTAGGATATTCAGAAAGCCTTTTTTGTGCATCTTTTTCAGAACCCCATTTCCAATAATCTCTTTTATCACTTTTTAAGTCAATTGCTATTCCATAAGAATGAGGACTTAACCTACCAGTACCAGATATTACTCTATAATTGTAAGTTCCACTAGCAGGATAAAGTATACTAGCTATATCATTTCTAGTTTTGCATAAAGGAACAAGGTCTTTTAAGGCATTATCTAAAGAGGCGTTAGCATTATTTTGTTTATTAAATTGGTAATTTGTATATCCATATTTTAAGTTCTTTAAATTTTTTTCTATGGCATTTCTTGAACTACCGTATACTTCATTTAATAATTCATAATTTCTACCTCTTCCAGGATCAATGCTTTTATCCATAATTACATCATTTTTATCAAGGGGATAGTACTGTTCTAACATATCTTGAAGGTCTGGATTTGCTAATTTTTCTTCATGACTTTTTTGAATTTTATCATCATATAAGATTTTTTTTCCAGATTTCATAACAATATAAACTTTATCATCGCTTTTTTCAATTCCTACAATGTCGTTAGGATATGATAACATTAAGACCAATAAATCTTGTTTCATTTGTACTTCATAATCTCTAATTTCTTCAGCCTTTGATATTATAGGTATATTAAAAAGTATAATAAAGCATATAAAAAAAATGCTCAATTTTCTCATAAATTTTCACCACCATTTAAAATTAATATGAATGTAGTTTATCCAAATAAGAGTATGTTTATGTGTTAAAGAAATTCTACTTATCTTAATATTTAAAGTAAAACTATAATATAAATAAACTTATATAAATAGACTTAAGATATATTTTCACTCTATTTATATAAATCACAGATTCTATCACTACAAATTTTAGAAGATTTAATAACCATGGACACTCCATTACCTGGATGAGTAGAAGCACCTGTAAAGAATAGATTATTAATATTTTTGATTTCACATTGAGGTCTAAATATATTAGTCTGATTTAGTGTATGACTTAAACCAAATGCAGTTCCACCATATGTATTGAATGCGTACTTAAAATCAAGTGGCGTTAAATATTTTTCAAGTATTATATGTTCCTTTATATCACTAAGGGTATCTATTGATGATAATATATCTAAAAGTTCTTTCTTTATCATATTTTTGGTTTTTAAATTCCAAGTAATATTATTGTAAAGTAAATTAGGAACTCTAATCATAACATTAATACATTCATATCCATTTGGACAAATAGTGGTATCTACTGAACTAGGGCAATAAATATATATTGATGGATCTTTTGAAAGTATTCCTTTAAAAGGAGCTTTTAAGTTTTTCTTGAAATTTTTATTTATATAGATATTATTTACGTTAAGCATAGGATATTTCTTATCTAAGCCTAAATATAAAATAAATGTTGAACAAGAATATTTTAATTGTTCTACTGGTTTAACTGAATCTTTTATATCCTTATCCTGTATAAGATTATCAATTGTATAAGAGTAATCACTACTGCAAATTACTGCATCTGCATTTAATTTTTGATTATTAACTATTACCCCTATAGCTTTCTTATCTTCAAATAATATTTTCTTTACATTACAATTAGTATTTATAATTCCACCTTGATTTAATATTAAATTTTCTAATGCTTTTATGTAAGAATATATTCCTCCTTGCATATGATATAACCCTTCTATTTGAGTTACAGCTGGAATTGAATTATATATGTTTGATAAAGTGTATGGTGATCCTCCTATATACATAGTTTGAAACATAAAATAATTTATAAGCTTTTCATTTTTAATATATTTCTTACAATCCTTATAAGATGAATGAAGTATTTTCAAATCAAGATGTGTATTACTAATTATAGATTTAAAAAAATTATTATTATTAGAAAAATTTTGGTTTAAAAAATACTTGTTTACAATTTGATATTTTTCATAATTAGAAGATAAAAAGTTAAAATAACCGTATATGTCCTCTATATTTCCATTTGTAATTTGGTTGATATTTGAAGAAAGTGATGAAAATTTATTTGAAAAATCATAAATGCTATTATCAGAATAAAACACTCTATAGAGTGTTTCTATAGGAATAAGAGAAAAATAGTCCTTATAATTTTTATTACAATACTCAAAAACCTCAATATAGTCTCTAAAAAACATGATTAATGATGCTGTTAAATTAAATTTAAATCCATTAACTTCAAAAAAGTTAGTTTTCCCTCCTATTGTTAAATTTTTTTCTAATACTGTAACATTAAAACCCCTTGATAAAAGGCGTGCAGCTACAGATAGTCCACCAATACCGCTTCCAATTACTATGATTTTTTTATTCATATCTAATACCTCATACAAAAATTAAATAAGTAGAAAAACCAATATTTTATTGATTTATTCTTTAATTTTATTGTTATTATTGTCAAATAATCAACAAATAATCTTGGTAAAATTATACACACTGAAAAGGTGATCGATAAAGCATAATACAAGTTAATTAAAATAAAATTATTAGTTAATTAAAATAAAATTATTAATTAATTTGAAGGAATGAAAAATAGTGTTATAATGAGGTATCATAGTTATGAAACAAAGCTATGTTTTATAATTGATATTTTAAAACATAGCAAATAAAAAAAGAAAAGTGAGAAGATTAAATGAAATTTGAGAAATTAGAAAAAACAATAAATAAACTAGATGCTGATATTGAGGCATTAAGGAGAGTTAAACACTATTTGTCAAACATAGATGAAATTAATGAAATTTCTGATCTTTTAAATAAGGAAAGACAAGTATATTCAGATGAGTTATATTTAGAAGATCCAATGGCTTACAACAAATGTTGTGAAAAAATAAGAGACTTATTAGATCAAAAAATTGAAAAAAATGAACAAATAGAATTATTAGAATTTATAAAAGAAGTTCATGGAAGAAAATCGCCTAATGTTAGTAAAAAAAGTCATGGACTTAATGCTTGGCTTAAATTTCTTGATATTGAATGTAAGTGGATTCAAAATCCAGAAACTGATTGGTCAGTGTTAATAATAATTGATATTGGAGCACACAATCAAAAATAATACATATTAATCCTTATGCATATATCAACACTCTGCTAAAACAGAGCCAATAAAAAAACAAAAGTAAGAATAGAGTCAGTGTTTCTTTTATAAGAAATGTTGACTCTATTTGCTATAATCATAGATATATAATTATTTAAATTCTATTGGATCTTTCTTTTATAAGGTGGAATTTTTAAAAATGTGTTAAAATAAGAGGTAGATTATTATTATGAAGAAATACATGAAGGAGTTTTAATTTTAATGAATATAATTACTTTAGAAAATATATATAAAAGTTACAGTGAAAAAATATTATTAAACAATATATCGTTAGGAATTAACGATGGTGATAAAATTGGACTTATAGGCATTAATGGAGCTGGAAAATCAACATTTTTAAAAGTTGTAGGGGGAAAAGATGAATTTTTTGATGGCTCTATAACAAAAGGAAAAAATGTTAGAATAGAATATCTTTCTCAAAACCCAGATTTTAAAAGTGGAGCCACAGTTTTAGAACAAATATTTAGAGGTGACACTAAAGAAATGAAACTTCTTATGGAATATGAAGATATATTAGTAAAGATAAACGCTTGCAACGGTGAAGAATTTAATAAATTAAATGATAAACTCATAAAACTTCAAGGTCAAATTGATTCTTTTAATTTATGGGACTTAGAAAGTGAAGCTAAAAGTATTTTAAATAAGCTAGGAATATCTAACTATAATGAAATAATGGATAATTTATCTGGTGGACAAAAAAAGAGAGTTGCCCTTGCATCAGCTCTTATAACACCTTGTGAATTACTTATATTAGATGAGCCTACAAATCATCTTGACGCTGAATCTATAGAATGGCTTGAAGAATTTTTAAACACAAGAAAAGGTGCACTTTTAATGATTACTCATGATAGGTATTTTCTTGATAGAGTTACTAATAGAATAATTGAATTAGATAGAGGAAACCTTTATACATACCCTGGAAATTATACTGCATTTCTAGAAAAGAAGGTTGAAAGACTTGAAACAGAACAAGTTAAAGAAGAAAAGAGAGACGCATTAATTAGAAATGAATTAAAATGGGTACGAAGAGGTGCTAAAGCTAGAACAACTAAGCAAAAAGCAAGATTACAAAGGTTTGATGAATTAGTAAATACAAAATCTATTGAAATAAAAGATAATGTTGATATATCTTTTGTAGGAAGTAGATTAGGTAAAAAAATAGTTGAGTTATATGATATAAATAAATCTTTTGATGAGAAACAAATTATAAAAGATTTTAATTATCTATTTTTAAGAGATGACAGAATAGGTATAGTTGGAGAAAATGGAGCTGGAAAAACAACTTTAGTTAACTTAATTAGAGGTTTAATACTACTAGATAGTGGTAGAATTGAAATAGGCGACACTGTAAAGATAGGTTGCTTTGCACAAGACAATGCTCATATTGATCATAATTTAAGAGTTATAGATTATGTAAAAGAAGGTGGAGAGTATATTCCAACTGAGGATGGAACTAAAATAACAGCCTCTTCTATGTGTGAAAGATTTTTATTTGATAGCACAATGCAATATACTCCAATTGAAAAATTATCTGGTGGAGAAAAAAGAAGATTACATCTTTTAAGAGTATTAATGGAATCTCCTAATTTCTTGATATTAGATGAGCCTACAAATGATTTAGATATTGAAACTTTAAAAATTCTAGAATCATTTTTAGATGAATTTATGGGTATTGTAATTGTTGTATCACATGATAGATACTTTTTAGATAGAATCTGTAATAAAATATTCTCTTATGAAGGCGATGGATTAATTAAAGAATATAATGGTAATTATAGTGATTTCTTAATAGCAAAAGAGATAGAAAAAAATAATAAATCTTTAGAAAATGAAAAGTCTACTAATAAAGTGAAAAAAGAAAGAATTAAAAATAAAGAAGATAAACCTAAGTTTACCTTTAAGGAACAAAAAGAATTTGAAACTATAGATGGAGATATATCTACTTTAGAAAGTAAGATAGAACAGCTTGATAAAGATTTAGAGAAAAATGCTACTAATTATGGAAAGCTTAATGAATTGATGAAGGAAAAAGAATCTCTTGAGCAAGAATTAGAGCAGAAGTATGAGAGATGGGAATATTTAAATGAAATTGCAGCTTCAATAGAAGAATATAATTTAAAGAAAAAACAATAATGGAGGATTTATAGTGGAACTACAAGTTTACTTAAAAGGAAAGAAAGAACCTCTAATATTTAAAGGTGATAGAATCGATGTTTTAGATATGGAGCTTCAAGGGAAAAAGTATAAGCAGATAAGATATTTTAGAAAAGGATTTTCTAAATCTGAGTATATAGAATCTTCTTTAATAACAAGAATGAGAGAAATAAATAAGTAATTTATAAATATGGTGATAATTTATGATAAAACAAGTATTAATGGAAGGATTCAATAATAGCATAAGCGGACGAAATAGAGTTAAAGCTGAGGTAATACTTAAAAATGATTTAGTAAAAGATATAAAAGTTAATGTAGATAATCATATGATAGATATTATCTCTTCTGTAATATCAGAAAGTCTTTTTAATGAATATTCCTGTAAAATAGAAATTGATAGTAAAACAAAAGAGGTTATAGGTACATATTGTAGTTGTACAGATTTTGAGAAAAAAGAATTTTCAAAGGATAATTACTGTTGTAAGCATTTAATAGCATCTTTTTACTATTTTTTAAATAGTTTAGATAATGATAAAGAGTTAAAAGAAAAGTTATTATTTTTGCAAGAGAGCAAAGATGATGATAAGAGTTTTTTTTCTAAAGCAGCAAAATCTCAAGATTTATTAAGTTCACTATTAGAAGATAATAAAGAAAATGTTAAATTTGAGATAACCTTAAATAGAAATACATGGTCTTCAAAACTTCAAGCCGAATTTAAAATCGGTTTAAAAAGTTGTAATAATAAAATGTATGTGTTAAAAGATATAAATCAATTTTTAACATGTATGTACAATAAAATGCCCATCAAATATGGAAAAGATTTTATTTTTGATATAAGGAAGCAGAATTTATCATTTGATGATAGAAGACTTATTAAGTTTATTTATAGATTGAGTGAAAAAGAAAATTTACAAAGCTCATTTAAAAGAAGTCAAGATAAAATTATAAATGGAAAAACTTTAACTATACCTGATATCTTAGTTAAAACTTTTTTAGATATAATAAAGAATCACAGAATATATTTAGGCGATGGGTTTTTCTGTAGAATAATCGATTCAGAAATACTTTATGAAGATATACCAATTCCTTTTTCTTTATGTGACAGTGGAAATAATATAATATTAGAAGTTCCTAATGGTATGCCAGAAGCACTTACACAAGATGAAGATGTATTTCTTTATGGTACTTCAATATATGTTCCATCTACAGAACAAAGTGAAAGATTAGTTCCTTATCTTAAAGTATTTAATAATACACAGAGTATAGCATTTGGACAAAATGATGAAAAAAGAGTGTTAAAAGAGCTTATACCATCAATACAAAATGTAAGTAATGGATTAAATTTATCTAAAAAACTTAAAAACAAGGTTGTAATAGCGCCTGTTATTTTCAAATTTTACTTTGATAAAGACAGGGAAAATGTTTATTTAACATTAAAGGTTTCATATGGTGGTTATGAATTTAATTACTTTGAAGAATTCAAAGAAAAAGTTATATATAGAGATTCTCAAAAAGAAAAAGAAGTATATAAATTAGTAAAAAAATTTGGATTTGAAGATGTAAATAATAAATTTATCTTTTTAAAAGATGATGATTATATATTTAGATTCTTCAAATATGATATAGAAAAATTTCAGGATTATGGTGAAGTTTTTTATTCAGAGAATTTTAAAGGAATAAGAAATATATCAAAATCTGACTTTAAAGGCGATGTTAGAAAAGGCAAATTTGATTATTTTGAATTTGAATTTATATTATCAGACCTATCTAAAGAAGAAACCACTAATATATTAAGAAGCTTTAGAAGTAATTTAAAGTACTATAAATTAGAAAATGGTGAGTTCTTAGATTTAGAAGATAAAGACCTAAAAGAAATACTAACTCTTTTAGATAATTTACTTTTAGAAGAGACTTTAAATAATAACACAATTGCTTTATATAAAAATAAAGGAATTTACTTAGAACAATATTTAGAAGATAAAGATTTTAGATTTATAACTGGTAGAGAAAAAATCACTGACATAAGAGATAAACTTAAAAACATTAAAAATAAATCATTTCAACCCCCATATGGTATTCAAGCGGAACTTAGAGAATATCAAAGAGATGGTTATAATTGGTTTAGAACATTAGATTATTTAGGATTTGGTGGAATATTAGGTGATGAAATGGGGCTTGGGAAAACACTTCAAGCCATAGTATTTTTATTATCAAAAGAAAATTCACATTCACTTATAGTAGCACCAACTTCTCTTATATATAATTGGTTTAATGAATTTAAAAAATTTGCGCCTTCAATGAAAGTATGTATAGTAAATTCTAATAAAGAGGAACGTGAAGAGCTTATTAAAGCATATAATAACTATGATGTTATTATAACAACATATAATCTTTTAAGAAGAGATTTAGATTTATATGACATGGTATTTGATTATTGTATTTTAGATGAAGCTCAAAACATAAAGAATGCTTCATCACAAAATGCAAAAGCTGTTAAAAGTATTAAATCAAAATCAAGATTTGCATTAACAGGTACACCTATAGAAAATTCATTAATGGAACTTTGGTCTATTTTTGACTTTATAATGCCTGGGTATCTTTATGATGAAAAAAGATTTACAAGTAGATATTATAGAAGGCTTGAAGAAGAAAAAGAAATATTAGAAGAAATAAATAGACTTGTAAAGCCGTTTATATTAAGAAGATATAAGAAAAATGTAATTAAAGAATTACCCGATAAAATTGAAAAAAGATTAGTTATTCCTTTAAGTGATGAGCAAAAATTAGTATATAAAACTTATTCTGAATATGCTAGAGATTTAATACAAAAGAAAGTTGAAGATGATGAATTTAAGAATAGCAAAATAGAAATTTTATCATATATAACAAAGTTAAGACAGATTTGCTTAGATCCATCAGTTATTATGGAAAATTACTTAGGTACAAGTGGGAAAATAGATGCACTTTTAGAGATACTAGATCATAGCATAAGTTCAGGACATAAAATATTAGTGTTTTCTCAATTTACATCTGTGCTTAAAAATATAGGTAACTTACTTAAAGAAAATAATATATTATTTTCTTATTTGGATGGTTCAGTATCATCTATTAATAGAATGAGAATGGTTAATGATTTTAATGATGGGGAGAATAATGTGTTCTTGGTATCCTTAAAGGCTGGAGGAACTGGTCTTAATTTAACTAGTGCAGACATAGTAATACATTTCGATCCATGGTGGAATCCAGCAGTAGAAGATCAAGCAACTGACAGAGCACATAGAATCGGTCAAGAAAACACTGTTGAAGTAATTAAACTTATAGCACAAGGCACAATAGAAGAAAAGATAGTAGAACTTCAAGATAGTAAACGAAAGCTTATAGATACAATCCTAGGTGATGATTTAAACATAGGTTCATTTATAAATACTTTAAATGAAGAACAAATTATTAATTTATTCAATTAATATTTATGAAGCTATGTTTTAAAAGTAAGTTCAATTGTTTACTCCAGCTTTGTTTATGAATATATAAACTTTTTGCAAAACATAACTTTAAACTTAAATAGAATAAATTAAAACATACAATGTCTATTGAGGCAATGTAGTCAAAATTTTGGTTACATTGTCTCTCTTCTTATATAAAACTTTAAATAAGATTAGGCATTTATAAAATCTCTGTTATTTAAATTAGAAATACAAAAGATTTTTATTAAGAGTTTAAAAGTAGGTGATGATATGCAAAGTTTAGATTTAATAAATTATTTAAGAGAGGTTAATACAGTATCAATAATAGTTAGACTTACTTTAGCAACTATTTGTGCTGGAATTATTGGAGCTGAGAGAGGAAGAAGAAACAGACCAGCAGGATTTAGGACACATATTTTAGTGTGTATTGGGGCTACAATTATAATGATTACAAATCAGTATATGACTGATGTATTAAATTTACCAGGTGATGCAAGTAGGATGGGTGCTCAAGTTATTAGTGGGATAGGCTTTTTAGGTGCAGGTACAATAATAGTAGTTGGAAAAAATCAAGTTAAGGGACTTACAACAGCAGCTGGACTTTGGGCATGTGCTTGTATGGGACTAGCTATTGGAATAGGTTTTTATGAAGGTGCTATTATAACATGTATATTTTTAATGGGGGTAGTCACTGGGCTTCATAAACTTGATGAATATATGCAAACACATTCTAAAACTATTGATATTTATGTTGAACTTGAGGATATTAAAGGGGTTATGAACTTTATGACCTGCGTCAAAAAAGACGGAACTCAAATATTTAATGTTGAAATTAAGAATAAAAATAGTGATGTAAAAGTTATTGCACTAGCCATGACTTTAAAGCTTAATCAAAGTTGTGATCATATGGAATACCTTTTACAACTTCATCATATAGAAGGAGTTTGCATGGTTGAAGAAATGATATAGATTCAAATAAAATAGTCCATTTTATTTGAATTAAAATTTAATAGTAAGAAATAATATATTAAGAGTAGCATATTCTATTAATCCAATTATTGCTACTCTTTAATAATAATATTTATTTTGTTATTATAATCATATAGAATCTATTTTAAAATTTTATTAGATAAAAATAAATAATTAGTATAAAAAACTAGAATAGATTTATGTTTAGTTATTACTTGAAAAGTAGATTGACTTAGGGGGAAACTATAAATGAAAAAAATAGTAAATATTGCTCATAGAGGATTTAGTGGAGTATATCCAGAAAATACAATGCTAGCTTTTGAAAAAGCTATAGAAGTTGGCTGTGATGGAATAGAAACTGATGTTCAATTAACTAAGGATGGATATGCAGTAATATGCCATGATGAACAACTTGATAGAACTACAACTGGCACAGGCTTAATTAAAGATTATACATTAGAAGAATTAATGAATTTTGATGCTGGAATAAAATTTGGTGAGGAATTTAAAGGATTAAAAATTCCAACATTAGAAGAATTCTTAAAGTATATTAGTGATAAGAATATTATTATAAATATAGAAATTAAAAATAGCATAATTGATTATGAAAATATAGAAAAAACAACTTATGATTTAATCAAAAAATATAAGCTAGAAGAAAGAGTCATAGTATCTACATTTAATCATTACTCTGTAAGAAGATGTATAGGACTAGATAGAACCATAAAAACAGGAGTATTATACTATGATTGTATATTTGAACCTCATAATTATGTACAAATGGTTGGTGGAAATGCTCTTCATCCAGAATATCATAGCGTAAATAAAGAAATTGTTGAAAAAGCACATGATAATGATTTAAAAGTAAATGTCTATACTGTTAATGATAAAAATGATATGCAAAATATGATTGATTTAGGAGTAGATGCAATAATAACTAACTATCCAAATGTACTAAAAGAATTATTTATTTGATGATTCAAAGGAAGAAGAATATCGTATACTATAGATTAAAATAAAAAGTTCACATTAATATCTAAGGCGTAAAATCTTAATATTATAGTGTTATAATTATATTAAATATACAAAGGTGGGTGATTAAAAGTCAGCTAATGTAAAATTAGGTTGATTAATAGCGTATGAATGATTTTATTTTATACTTAAGAGAAATTAATACAGTATCAATAATTGTAAGGCTTGCTTTAGCAACTATTTGTGCAGGAATTATTGGTGCGGAAAGAGGAAGAAAAAATAGACCTGCAGGATTTAGGACACATATTTTAGTATGCATTGGTGCCACATTAATTATGATAACAAGTCAATATATGAGAGATGTTCTTCATAGTACTGGAGATATAACTAGACTGGGTGCACAAGTTATTAGTGGAATAGGATTTTTAGGCGCAGGAACAATCATAGTAGTTGGGAAAAATCAAGTTACAGGTCTTACAACAGCAGCTGGTCTTTGGGCATGTGCATGCATGGGATTAGCTATTGGAATAGGTTTTTACGAGGGTGCAATTATAGCATGTGTGTTTATGCTTGCTGTAGTTACAGGACTTCATAGACTAGATTTATATTCAAGAACTCATTCTAGAGTTATGGATGTTTATACAGAACTTCGAGATATAAGAGGCGTTGCTAATTTTATGAAAACTGTACAAGCTGACGGAACTAAAATATCTAATATTGAAGTGAAAAAAGCTACTACGAATAAGGATGATCGTATAATTGCTTTAACAATGACATTAAAACTCTCTCAAAAATGGAATCATTCTGACTACACTCTTCAACTTCATAATATTGAAGATGTCTGTTGTGTAGAGGAAATAATATAATCATTTAAATTACGATTAAATAAAAAAATCACTTAAGATTTAGTTATCTTAGGTGATTTTTACCTTGGCGATTAAAAGAAAGATTCTAATTGAAGAAAATAAACGTGTTTTTATATCTTAGTTATATTTTTAAACATAAAAATACCTTTATTTACAAAATGTTTCATTTAATAACAATAATTGACTATGATATATAAAAATATTATAATTTTTATAAGTTGAATTTAACTAAGGAGGAAATTAAATGAATCACAGTGAAATGTTAAAGCTCAAAAATATAGTTATGTTACTTGGGCTTTTGGTTTCTTTGATTGGAAGAATAAGTTTTGATTTATTTTTTAAATCTGGAATCCATGTTATAATGCCAATAATAGTAATTGGTGGAATTTGTATTTTTATTTTAGGATGTTTAATTAAGAAAGATCATATGATTGGTGCTATGTATTATTCAGTAACAATATTTCCTATATTAAATATTTTAATAATGAATTTAAAGCCAGGTTTAGCTGCTTTTGTACTTATCTACTATGGAATTATCTTAACAAGTATTTATCAAGAAGAGAAAGTTGTTATATACAATTCTATTATAAATATTGGAGTAGTTATATACTTTTTCTTCAAATATAGAGTTGAAGTATTTAATAATGCTAATTATGAACAACTTGGACTTTTTATAGCTTATATTGTTGTTATGACTGGTATATTGGTGTTCTTATCTATATTAACTAAAAAGGCATATAAAAAATCTGAAGAGAATGCTAAAGCAATAATAGAATCAAATTCTAAGTCTAATGAATTATTATCTGAAATTAATCAGACTGTTAATCATTTAACTGATGCAAATATTATGATTAAATCTGGAATTGATAACACCGGAGAAATTTTCAATCAAATTACCCAGTCATCAAATGCTGTAGCAGCAAAAACTACTGAAGAAGTCCTAATTATAAATAAAGTTATTGAATTGATGAAAAATGGTGCAAAAAATCTTAACGAAGTTACAACTTCAATTAAAAAAATGGAGAATTTATCTTTAAAAACTGAAAATGTTGTAACTAACGGTATTAATAGTTTTAATGAATTTTCTATAGAGATGAATAAAGTGAATTCTAACATTATAAATGTGGTTGATCTAATTAAAGAGCTTAGCAATGAAAACAAAAAAATTGTACAAATAATTGATTCAATAGGTGAAATATCAAATCAAACAAATCTTTTAGCACTTAATGCATCAATTGAAGCAGCAAGAGCTGGAGAACATGGAAAAGGTTTTGCAGTAGTTGCAGAAGAGGTTAGAAAACTTGCAGAAAATTCAAGAGATGCAACGGAAAAAATATCATTAATACTAAATAATATATCAGGTAAAACTATAATTGTTTCAGATGAAATATTAAATGAGCAAAAATCAATTGAAGTATGCAATAAGCATACTGAAGCTGTAAAGGACTTATTTAATAATATAAACAACAATACTTCAAATGTATTGCACAATTCAAAAAACATAAATTGCAATTGTAGTATTCTAGAAAAAGAATTTAATGATACATTAAAAGAAGTTAATTATGTAAGTAAAAATATTGAAAATATTGCTTCTTCAATGGAAGAAGTATCATCAAGTATTGATGACTTAAATAACAATATTAACAGTATATCTAAAAGCTACGATGATATTAATAAAATTTGTATTAAATTATCTGAGTTACAATATATACAGGATATATAATGAAATAAATCACAAATTATCAATCTAATGAATAAAATAAAATTATAAAGTTAAAATATATAATAGGTCTTAAAACCACCTGTAATTTATATGGATAATTAACCAAAATAACTGCTTGTTTTATTAAATAAGCAGTTATTTTTATTTAGTAATCATATGCACATTAATAGTATGTAGTTAATTATATGCATTAAAAGATCATAGTTAGTGTTTATACATATAAAATAATTTTCAATATGTATAAATATCTAAATTTAACTAAAAATAAAAATTAGATTATGTTAGATTTCTATACTTAAGATTTTCAAATATTAAAAAATATGTTTGAAAACAATTATTGAAAAATGTTAACTATTGATTTAATGGTAATTTTACAAAATAAAATCTATAAAATCAACTTTTTGAGAGGAGAAAATTATATATGTTTATTCCTAAAAGAATATTATTTGAAAAGGGAAGTTTAGATTATGAGATTGGTCAAAGTATATATAATACATTTAAAGATAATAAAAATGTTGATATTATAAATATAAGTGGAAATAGGGTAAAACAGCATATTCCAGGAGATGATACTTATAGTTATTATAGAGAAGGTAAAAATACGTTAGTAGTTGGAATTAAAAAGGGTTTTAAGTTCCAGTCATGTAAGCCTTCAGCACATTATCAATTGCCTCTTCTTTCTGGATGTACAGGACATTGTGAGTATTGCTATCTTAATACTAACTTAAGTACTAAACCATTTATTAAAGTTAATGTAAATATAGATGATATATTAAATCAAGCAAAAAAGCATATTATTGAGAGAAGTCCTGAGATAACAATATTTGAAGGTGCTGCTACATCAGATCCTATACCAGTAGAACCATATACTCATTCTTTACAAAAAGCTATTGAATTTTTTGCAAATGAAGAAAAAGGTAAATTTAGATTTGTAACTAAATATAATGATGTAGATACGCTTTTGAATATAGATCATAAAGGAAAGACAGAAATTAGATTTACTCTAAATACGAATAAAGTAATAAATGATTTTGAAAATAGAACATCTTCTTATGATTTAAGACTTGAAGCCTGTGAAAAAGTTGCAAAAGCACAGTATCCAATTGGAGTTATAATAGCTCCAGTATTTTTATATGAAAATTGGAAAGAAGACTACAATGAGCTTCTGATAAGATTACATGATAAGATGCCTAAGGATTTAAAATATCCATTATCATTTGAAGTTATAACCCATAGATATACTACAAGAGCAAAAAATGTTATAAATGAAGTATTTCCAGATAATACTTTACCAATGAATGATGAAGAACGTAAATATAAGTACGGTCAATTTGGATATGGAAAATATGTTTATACTAAAGAACAGCTAGAAGAGGTTAAATCATTTTTTACAATTAAAATAAATGAATTGTTTGAAAATAGTGTTATAAAGTATATTATTTAAAAGAAAGTCTTCCATTTTATTTTGGAAGGCTTTTTTATATTTTGTTTAAAATTTTTATAAATTATATTATTCAGTTATATGGGTAGTAATTATTATTTTAGCCTTGCTTGTGGTTTTTAATGTTTTAAATAACGGACTATTATTAACAATGGTGATAATATTTTGTTTTTTAGTTATATAGTAAAATTAATATTATTTGAATAAAGTAATTTTTAAGTTAATTTTGATTACTGGTTCCCCCTATGATAAAATAAGACTTGATTTTAAGTTTAAAATTAGGTAAGAATATTAAATGTTATTATACCTAATTAAAAGGAGGAAATTATTATGGCTTTAACGCCAATGATGGTAGAGTACATGAAAACAAAAGAAGAATATAATGATTGTATTCTATTTTATAGATTAGGTGACTTTTATGAGATGTTCTTTGATGATGCACTAACTGTATCTAGAGAGCTTGAACTTGTTTTAACAGGCAAAAATTGTGGACTTGAAGAAAGAGCACCAATGTGTGGTATTCCACATCATGCAGCTGCTGCATACATCCCAAGACTTGTTACTAAAGGATATAAGGTTGCTATATGTGAACAACTTGAAGATCCCAAGCAAAGCAAAGGAATAGTAAAAAGAGGAGTTGTAAAAGTAATAACTCCAGGAACATTTATAGATAGTAATTCTAATTTAGAAAATGATAATACATATTTAATGGTGATATATGGATATGAAGATAAATTTGGAATAGCAATGTCTGATATAAGTACTGGTGAATTTAAAACTACATCTTTTAATAATATTAAGATGAGCTTATTAGATGAGATTTCAAAGGTTTCTCCAAAAGAAATACTAGTTGACAATAATATAAGCGAAGAATTGTTAGAAGAAATAAACAATGTACTTCCTGTTCTTATAACGAAAAAAGATTTTAATGAGTTTTTAGTTTCAAAAGAAGAACTTATAGAGCAGTTTTCAGACTTAGAAGTAAGTGGATTAACAATAGAAAGAGAGATTCCAAGTAAAGTACTTCTTAAATATATAAATGAAACTCAAAAGATGAGTTTAACGAATATCAATTTATTAGAACAATATGAAATTATAAATTATATGACCATAGATGGAAATTCAAGAAGAAACTTAGAGCTTACAGAAAGTATAAGAGAAAAAACTAAAAAAGGATCTCTTCTTTGGGTTCTTGATAAAAGTGCAACATCTATGGGAGGAAGAACTTTAAGAAAATGGATAGATGAACCTCTTATAGTTAAAGATGAAATAGAAAAAAGATTAAGTGGAGTTGAAGAAGTATTTAATTCAATAGGTTTCAATGAAGACTTAAGAAGCGCTTTAAAAGAAATTTATGATATAGAACGAATTGTTGGTAAAATATCCAATAAAAATGTCAATGCTAAAGATTTATTATCTCTTAAATCATCTTTAGATAAACTTCCATGTATTAAGGAACTTTTAAAAGATACTAGTTCTGAATTGTTAAAAGGATACTATGAAAATTTAGATGAATTGATTGATGTAAGAGATTTATTAAATGACTCTATTAAAGAAGATCCTGGTTTAAGTTTAAAAGAAGGAAACATAATAAAAGATGGATATAATACTTTAGTAGATGAATTACGTCAAAGTAAACTTCATGGAAAAGAGTGGATTGCTGCTCTTGAAAATAGAGAACGTGAATTTACAGGTATTAAGTCTTTAAAGGTTGGTTATAATAAGGTATTTGGATACTATATAGAAATAAGTAAATCAAATTATAATTCTATCCCAGAAGGTAGATATATAAGAAAGCAAACATTAGCTAATGCTGAAAGATTTATAACTGAAGAACTTAAAGTTATGGAAGATAAAATTTTAGGTTCTGAAGAAAAACTTATTAACTTAGAATATTCTATATTTGTTGAAATAAGAGATAAAATTGAAAAAGAAATAAGCAGATTAAAAAAGAGCGCTAGGATAATATCAGATTTAGATGGTATTTCAACTTTAGCTTTAGTTGCTTTAGAAAATGATTATATTAAACCTGAAATAAATACAGATGGATTAATTAAAATAACTGATGGAAGACACCCTGTAGTTGAAAAAGTAATTGGAAAGGGAGACTTTGTATCAAATAATACTGCATTAAATCAAACTGATAAGGAATTATTATTGATTACTGGACCTAATATGGCTGGTAAATCTACATATATGAGACAGGTGGCCCTTATAACATTGATGGCTCAAATAGGTTCATTTGTACCTGCAACTAGTGCAAACATATCTATCTGTGATAAGATTTTTACAAGAATAGGAGCATCTGATGATTTAGCAGGTGGAAAGTCTACATTTATGGTTGAAATGTGGGAAGTTTCTAATATTTTAAAAAATGCTACAAGTAATAGTTTAGTTTTACTTGATGAAGTGGGAAGAGGAACTTCAACTTATGATGGACTTTCAATTGCTTGGTCTGTTATTGAATATATAACTAAAAATAAGGATTTAAGATGCAAAACTTTATTTGCAACTCACTATCATGAACTTGTTAAACTTGAAGGGATTTTACCTGGAGTTAAAAATTACTCTGTAGCAGTTAAAAAATTAAAAGATAGCGTAGTCTTTTTAAGAAAAATAGTAGAGGGCGGTGCAGATGAATCTTACGGTATAGAAGTTGCAAAGCTTGCAGGACTTCCTGAGAATGTTATTAATCGTGCTAGAGAAATTCTTGAGGATTTAGAAGGCAAAAATGCCTTTGATATAAATAAAGTATCAGCATGTTCAATGGATTCAGATGAAGAAAAAGAAATTGCTATTGATTCTGCTAAAAATGAAGAGGATAAAATTATTTCTAATGCACAAAATAATCTAGATCAAAATATAGATATAAATGAAACTAGTTGTAACTATACTGAAGAGAGAATCTTAAGAGTTGAAACTCAAAATGCAGAGTATGAAGAAACTATAAAATCTTTAAAATATGAAATAAAAGAGTTAAAAGAATCAAACAATAATAAACACACCAAGAAGCATAAAGATGTTTCTAATGACAATATGCAAATTAACTTTGAATTTATAGAAAAAGAAAGTTTTATAAAAGAACTTAGTGAAGTAGATATATTAAACCTTAATCCTATGGAAGCTATGAATACTTTATATAAATTAGTTACAGATGCAAAAAAACTTTAATAAAAATAATAAATAGGAGATAAATTTATGAATTGTGGTTGTAGTATTCCTTTAGAATGTCCAAAATGCAGTAAAAATCTACTTAGAAAACGTAAAATAGATGGAGCATATATAATAATAGAGAGAGCTTGTCCAAATCCCCAATGTAATTATGTAATTAGAGAAGCTAAGATTTTTAATGATGATGTAAATTAAATTTAAGATACCTTAAAACATTCTAATCTAATAGTTTGTTTTAAGGTATTTTTTACTAAATAAAAAAGTTTAATGTAAACATTGACAATACATATACGTATAGGTTATTATTTAATCACAACATATACGTATATGTATTGAGAGGGAGGGAAAAATAATGTCTAAGTATAATAAGGAAGTTAAAGAGTTATTAGAATTCATTGGTGGAAAAGAAAATATAAGTGCTGTATCACATTGTGCAACAAGAATGAGATTTGTTTTAAATGATACATCTATTGCAGATGAAGAAAAAATTAAAAAAATAAAATCTGTTAAGGGTACATTTACTCAAGCAGGGCAGTTTCAAGTTATTATTGGAAACGATGTAGCGGAATTTTATAATGATTTTACTGCATTAGCTGGAATTGATGGAGTAAGCAAGGACAACTTAAAAAGTTCAGCTAAATCAAATATGAATATTGTTCAAAGAATGATGGCTAATATAGCAGAAATATTTTCACCCTTAATACCTGCAATTATAGTAGGAGGACTTATATTAGGTTTTAGAAATATCATAGGTGATATTAAGATGTTTGAAAACAGTACAAAAACTCTTATTGAAATATCACAGTTTTGGGCAGGAACGCATAGCTTTCTATGGTTAATAGGTGAAGCGATATTCCACTTCTTACCTGTTGGAATTACATGGGCAGTAACCAAGAAAATGGGAACAACTCAAATACTTGGTATAGTACTAGGTATTACATTAGTATCACCTCAACTTTTAAATGCTTATGCTGTTGCAGAAGCTGACATAATTCCATTTTGGGATTTTGGTTTTGCAAAAATAGATATGATTGGTTATCAAGCACAAGTTATACCTGCTATTTTAGCTGGATTTGTACTAGCATATCTTGAAAAAGGAGTTAGAAAAATAGTTCCTTCTTCAATTTCAATGATATTTGTACCATTCTTTGCTTTAGTACCAACGGTATTAATAGCACATACTGTTCTTGGACCTATAGGTTGGACAATTGGATCTTGGGTTTCAGCAGTAGTTTATGGTGGATTAACATCAGCATTTGGTAGTATATTTGCTGCAATCTTTGGATTCCTTTATGCACCGCTTGTTATAACTGGATTACATCACATGACTAATGCAATAGACTTACAATTAATGGCTCAATTCAAAGGAACATCTTTATGGCCAATGATAGCTTTATCAAATATAGCTCAAGGATCAGCAGTTTTAGCCATGATTTATCTTCAAAGAAAAAATGAAGAAGAAAAACAAATAGCCATTCCAGCATGTATATCAGCTTACTTAGGTGTAACTGAACCTGCATTATTTGGTATAAATATAAAATATAGATTCCCATTTGTATGTGGAATGATAGGATCAGCTATAGCCGCTGTAATATCTGTATCAACTGGAGTAATGGCAAACTCTGTAGGAATTGGTGGATTACCTGGTATTCTATCAATTAAACCACAACATATGCTTATGTTTGCAGTAGCAATGGTAATAGCTATAGTAGTACCATTTGTGTTAACTTTAATAATTGGAAAGAAAAAACTAAGCTAATAAATAATAATTTTAAATTGGAGGAATTAGCAGTATGAAAGACTTTAAAAAAAGTACTGTTTATCAAATATATCCTAAATCATTTAATGATTCAAATGGAGATGGAATAGGCGATTTAAATGGAGTAATAAACAAACTAGATTATTTAAAGGAATTAGGGATTGATTATATTTGGCTTACTCCTTTTTATGTATCACCACAAAAGGATAATGGTTATGACGTAGCTGATTATTATAATATAGACCCTTTGTTTGGAACTAATGAAGATTTTGATAAACTTGTTAAAGAAGCTAAAAAAAGAAATATTAATATAATGCTTGATATGGTATTTAACCATACTTCAACAGAGCATAAGTGGTTTAAGAGTGCTCTAAATGGAGAGGAAAAGTTTAAAGACTTCTATATATTTAAAGAAGGTAAAGAAGATAAACCACCAACTAATTGGCAATCAAAATTTGGAGGGAGTGCTTGGGAATATATAGATAAATTTGATGAATACTATTTGCATTTATTTGATAAGACACAAGGAGACTTAGATTGGACCAATTCAGAAGTTAAAAACGAAATATACAAAATAGTAAACCATTGGATAAACAAAGGTGTTAAAGGATTTAGATTTGATGTTATAAATTTAATTTCAAAACCAGAAAAATTTGAAGATGATACTATGGGCGATGGAAGAAGATTTTATACAGATGGTCCTAATATACATAAATATTTAAAGGAATTAAATAAAAATACTTTCGGTAAATATAACGATATAATAACAGTTGGAGAAATGTCCTCTACAACTATAGATAATTGTATTAAATATTCAAATCCGGATGAAAAAGAGTTATCTATGGTATTTAACTTTCATCATTTAAAAGTCGATTATGATAATGGTGATAAATGGACACTTATGAACTTTGATTTTAAATTACTAAAATCTATCTTCAAAGAATGGCAAGAAGGTATGGAACAAGGGAATGGTTGGAATGCAGTATTTTGGTGTAACCATGATCAGCCAAGAATAATTTCTAGATTTGGAAATACTGATAAATATCATAAAGAAAGTGGAAAAATGCTTGGAACTTGTATTCATATGATGAGAGGAACACCATATATTTATCAAGGTGAAGAATTTGGAATGACAAATCCTAATTTTAATTCAATAGATGAATATAGAGATATTGAATCTAAGAATTATTATGATATTTTAAAAGCAAATGGTGTTAATGAAGAAGAAATATATAAGATATTAGCATCAAAATCAAGAGACAATTCAAGAACCCCTATGCAATGGAATGATAAAAATAATAGTGGATTTTCAACTAGCGTACCTTGGATACCAGTAGGTAAATCTTATAAAGAAATAAATGCAGAAAATGCATTAAAAGATAGTGATTCTATATTCTATCATTATAAAAATCTTATAAAGATTAGAAAGGAACATGATGTTGTTTCAAATGGATCATTTAATATGATACTTGAAGAACATGAAAAAGTTTTAGCATATACTAGAGAATATAACAATGAGAAATTAATAGTTTTAAATAACTTTTATGCTGAAAAGACTGAGGTATTATTACCACATAATCTTTTATTTAAAAATTGTAGAATATTAATTTCAAATTATAAAGATAGTATGGATTTAAATGATAAAATTTTACTTAGACCATATGAATCTGTTGTTTATATTGTTGAGAATTAAGTATATATTATGTTAAAATGTTTATGGTGATAAATTATGGCGAGTAAATATTTTAATATATATAGTGAAATTGCAAATAAAATAGAAAATGGGATATTTAAAGCAAATGATGAAATTTCTTCAGAAAGTGATCTTATGAAAGAATATAAAGTTTCTAGAGATACTGCAAGAAAAGCATTAACTTTGCTTGAGGAAAATGGATATATACAAAAGATAAAAGGTAGACGGTCTTTTGTGTTAGATATAAATAAATTTGATTTTCCTGTATCAGGTGTAGTTAGTTTTAAAGAAATTGCAGATAAACTAGGACCAAATTCTAAAACTAAAGTTGAAGTTTTAGAATGTGTTCATCCAAATGAAAGTATGAGTAGAAAACTAGAATTAAGCTCTAAAGATAAGGTTTGGAAAATAATAAGATCTAGAAGTATCGCAGATGAAAGAATAATCTTAGATAAGGATTATTTAGTAAAAAAATATGTTGAAAATATCACTGAAGAAATATGTGAAGAATCTATTTATAAGTATATTGAAGATGAACTTGGATTAAAAATAGCTTATGCAAAAAAAGAAATAACTGTTCAATTTGCAACAGAAGAAGACAAGAAGTATTTAAATATGAAAAACTTTAATATGATTGTTGTTGTTAAAAGTTATACTTACTTAGATGATACAAGTCTGTTTCAATATACTGAGTCTAGACATAGACCAGATAAATTTAAATTTGTAGATTTTGCAAGAAGACGTAAATAAAAATTAGAATGATTTATTAAATAATTAAAAACTCTTAGGTGTTATTTTCAGAAATATAACCTAAGAGTTTTTAATTTGTATTTGTAAATATAATTTAGATTTGTTATTAGCAATTAAATTGGATATAATACATTTGAAGAAACTTATAAATGGGAATTAAATATCTAAATATACATGCAATATGTTATATTAGATTTACTTATAAAGTAGAGACTTACAAGGGGGTGCAAAATGTGAAAAGAATTAATATATTAAATGAAGATACAGCTAATAAAATTGCAGCAGGTGAAGTAGTAGAAAGACCTGCATCAGTAGTAAAGGAATTAGTCGAAAATGCTATAGATGCAAATTCTAAGAATATATTAATAGAAATAGAAGAGGGTGGAAGTTCTTTAATAAGAATTATTGATGATGGAGATGGCATTTATAAAGAGGATATAGAGAAAGCTTTTTTGCCACATGCCACAAGCAAGATAAAAGAGTCTGAAGATATATATAGTATTAACACATTAGGTTTTAGGGGGGAAGCTCTTCCATCTATTGCATCAGTAGCTAGAGTTAATTTAAAAACAAAACAAGAAACTGAAGAATGTGGATATGAAATTACAATAGAAGGTGGAAAATTTTCAGAAGTTACAGAATGTGGAGTTAATAAAGGAACTATAATGGAAGTAAGGGATTTATTTTTCAATGTTCCAGCAAGAAAAAAGTTTCTTAAAACAACATCTAAAGAATCATCTTTAATTAATGATATTATAACTAGAATAGCTTTATCTAACCCTAACATTAGTTTTAAACTATTTAATAATGGGAAAAAGATTGTTCATACATATGGTAATGGCAACATGAAAGATGTTATAAGAACTATATATGGTAAAAGTATAGTTGAAAATGTATTATATTTTGAAGATACATCTGATATTGCTACTATTTATGGTTACGTAGGAAAAGAGGATATCGCTAGAGGTTCTAGGAATAATCAAAGTATTTTTGTAAATAGCAGATATATAAAGAATAGAAGTTTAGGAATTGCAGTAGAGCAAGCATTTAAATCATTTTCTACTGTAAGTAAGTTTCCCTTCTTTATATTATTTATAGATATATACCCTGAATATATAGATGTGAATATTCATCCAACTAAATCAGAAGTAAAATTCAATGATGAACGTTTTATTTTTAAAAAGATATTTGGTGCTGTTCATACATCTTTAAAGGAAGAAGTTTTTAGTACATTTTCAATACCTGAAGAAGAAAACGAAGCTACTAGTAAGAATGCTAACTTAAATATTGAAGAAATAACATTTAAAATTGAAGAAGAACAAGAAAAAGTTAAACTTAATACTAATCATTTGTCACAAAAGAACATATGTTCTATACACGAGGATAATAGCATAAATAATCATATTTATGATGAAAAATACAAAAAAGACACTGATATTCATAATAAGATTCCTTTAAATGTTAATATTCCAGTTGATTTAAAAAGTGATCACATTAAATTAGAAGATGATGCTAATAGTTGTTCTAATAAAGAAGTGATTTGTGACAATAATGAAGTAAATTATGAAACCTCTTATACATCTAACTCTAATAAGCATGAAGATAGCTGTAAAGGTGATAAATATAAGGAAAGTAAATCAAAAACAATAGGAACATCAGAATTATTAAAAGAAAAAATTCCAAAGTTTCCTGCTATAAAAATTATTGGTCAATATAATAAAACGTATATATTAGGGGAATATGCAGGAACTCTTTATATGATAGATCAACACGCAGCTCATGAAAAAATAATGTTTGAAAAGTATTTAAATGATATAAATTGTGGAGATATAATAATACAGCCCCTTATGATACCAACAGTAATTGATTTAAGCATGGATGATTACTCGTATTTTGAAGAAAACAAAGATATATTTAAAGAAGCTGGTTTTACTATTGAAGAATTTGGTGGCACATCTATAGCATTAAAAGAAGTACCTTATTTTCTAGGTAAGCTAAAACCTAAGAATTTGTTTTTAGAAATATTAGATAATCTTAAAAATTTAGGATCAGGTAAAACTACTGAAGTTAAATATAATGCTATAGCAACTAAAGCATGCAAATCAGCAGTAAAAGGAAATGATTCTTTAGATGAGTTAGAGATGGTTAAATTAATAGAAGAGTTACGGTATATAGATGATCCTTTCCATTGTCCTCACGGAAGACCAACTATTATTCAATTTACTAGTACAGATATAGATAAAAAATTTAGGAGGATTGTTTAAATAATGAAACAAAAGATTTTAGTTCTTGGAGGTCCTACAGCTGTTGGGAAAACAGAACTTTCAATAAAACTTGCAGAAAAATTAAATGGAGAGATACTATCAGCAGATTCAATGCAAATATATAAGAACATGGATATAGGTTCAGCTAAAGTTACAAAAGAAGAGATGAAAGATATAAATCATTATATGATAGATATTGTTTCTCCAGAAGAGGAATTTTCAGTTGCAGATTTTAAAAATATAGGTGAAAAAGCAATAAAAGAAATTATAGCTAAGGAAAAGCTTCCTATGATAGTTGGAGGAACAGGACTTTATATAAATTCTTTAACTTGTAATGTTACTTTTACAGAATCTGAAAAAGATGATGAGTATAGAACTTATCTAGAATCACTTGCAGAAGCTAATGGTAATACCTATGTCCATGAAATGCTTAAAAAAATAGATGAAATAAGTTATAGAGAGATACATCCTAACAATAGAAAAAGAGTAATAAGAGCTCTTGAAGTTTATAAAATTACTGGAAAGCCATTTAGTTCATATAATGTAGGTGATGATTTTTATAAAACAGATTATGATGTATTTTATTATGTATTAACTATGGATAGAGAAAAGTTATATAATAGGATTAATAAGCGAGTAGAAATCATGATTGAAAATGGACTTATTGATGAATGCATAGAATTAAAAAAACTTGGATATATTTCTGATATGCAATCTATGCAAGGAATAGGATATAAAGAAATATTTTATTACTTAGATAAAAAAATTTCATTAGATGAAGCTATTAATTTGATAAAGCAGGGTTCAAGAAATTATGCTAAGAGACAATTAACTTGGTTTAGAAGAGATCCTAGATGTACTTTTTTAGATAAAGATGTATTGTCTGATGAGGAAATATTAAGCAAAATTGTTGATGACATAACAAATAACTAGGTTTATAATGGTATAAAGAGAATTAATAAAATGGAGGTAAATATGGTTTTATGAATAAGCAACAGAATAATCTACAAGACATATTTTTAAACAGTGCAAGAAAAAACAAAATACCTGTAACAATATATCTTTCAACTGGTTTTAAACTAAATGGAACTGTAAAAGGGTTTGACAGTTTTACTGTTATTTTAGATAGTGAGGGTAAACAAATGCTTATATATAAACATGCAATAACCACTGTAACTCCAGAAAAACCAATTTTATTTGTAGATAATGAAAACTAAAATAAATAGGCAATTATTTGCCTATTTATTTTTGAGGAAATATACTTGTAATACCTAGGAGGAGAATATACAAAAATGTTAAAGAAAACAGAAGAATTTTTAATTAATAATTACAATATTAGTGAAGAAGCATTTAAATTATATAAAAAAGCTTTAAAAGAGACTGAAGATATATTTGTACAGTACGATGAAATAAGAGAATTTAATCAACTTAAAGTATTAAAAGCCTTTCAAGAAGAAAGAATAAGTGAATCACATTTTACTAATACAACAGGATATGGTCTTGATGATTTTGGAAGAGATACTTTAGATAGAGTTTATGCTAGAATATTTAAAGCTGAAGCAGGTTTAGTTAGACCTAATTTCGTAAGCGGAACTCATGCTATTGGTGCTGCTATGATGGGAAATGTAAGACCTGGTGATAAAATACTTTGTGTTTCTGGAATGCCTTATGATACTCTTTTAGGAGTATTAGGACTTGCTGACAAAAAAACTAAAGGTTCATTAGATGAATACAATATAAAAACAGATGTTATTGAATTAGATGAGAATGGAAAATTTAAATTCGATAAAATTAAAGAGACATTAAAAAATGATAAAGCTATAAAACTAATACATATACAAAGAAGTACAGGATATGCTTCTAGAAAATCTTTCTTAGTTTCAGAAATTGAAGAAGTAATAAAATTCATAAAAGAAGTAAGAGAAGATGTTGTGATTTTTGTAGATAATTGCTACGGAGAATTTATTGAAGCTATTGAACCAACAGAAGTTGGAGCAGATCTTATGGCAGGATCTCTTATGAAAAACATAGGTGGAGGTATTGCTCCAGGTGGTGGATATATAGTTGGTAAAAAAGAATATGTTGAACAAGCCTCTTATAGATTCACTGTTCCAGGAATAGGAGGCGAGTATGGCGCAACTTATGGACTTATGAGAAGTTTATATCAAGGATTATTTTCAGCACCACACATTTCTATGGAAGCTGTAAAAACAGCAATATTTTGTGCTAAAACAATGGAACTTGCTGGCTTTAAGGGATTCCCAGCATCTACTGATAAGAGAACTGACATAATACAAGCTATAGAATTTGGTGATCCTAAAAAATTAATTCAATTTTGTAACGGAATTCAAGCAGCTTCACCAATTGATGCATTTGCTGTGTGTGAACCATGGGCAATGCCAGGATATGATAGTGAAATAATAATGGCAGCTGGCGCATTTATATCTGGATCAACAATTGAATTGTCTGCAGATGGTCCAATAAGAGAACCTTATATAGCTTATATGCAAGGTGGGTTAAACTTTGATCATGGTAAAATAGGAATCTTAATAGGATTAAGTAAAGTACTTGAAGTAAAATAACTAAAAATTTAATTAGTACTAAACATAAAAAAAGCTGAAATACTAAATTATAACTTAGTATTTCAGCTCATAACTTTTCAGCACTAATTAAAGCATAGTAATTAATTTAATTCACTAATTTAAATTTAATAAAGACTAAATTATATTGTTTTAAATTTAATTGATTAAGTTAGTAAGATCTAAATATTCCAACTAATTTACCTAAAACAGAACAATTATCAACTATTATCGGGTCCATAGAATCATTTTCAGGCTGTAATCTTATATGATCTTTTTCTTTAAAAAATCGTTTAATTGTTGCTTCTTCATCTATTAAAGCAACAACAATATCTCCATTTAATGCAGTCTTACAGCTTTCAATAATTGCTAAATCATTATCTCTTATGCCAGCATTAACCATACTTTCACCAGATACTCTTAACATAAATAATTCATTATCATGTTTTATATAATCAAGAGGTATCGGAAACGAGTCTTCTATATTTTCAGTTGCAAGTATCGGAATACCTGCAGTAATTTTACCAACTATGGGTATGTTTACCATTTCTTTTTTATCTCTATTATTTTTAACTATTTCTAATGCTCTTGGTTTCGTTGGATCTCTTCTAATTAATCCTTTTTTTTCTAATCTTTTTAAATGACCATGTACAGTAGATGTAGATCTTAATGAAACAGCTTCGCATATTTCTCTTACTGAAGGTGGATATCCCTTGTTTTCTATATATAATTTTAAAAATTCATAAATTTCCGTTTGTCTGTCCTTACTCTCGATCATTAATATTACACCTCTCTATCTTATTGTTATTATAACATAGGTTTTATAATATAACAAACTTATGTTCTGTATGTTTCAAAGATTAAAGTTAATATTTTATTTGATTTAAATTTATGGTTTTGATATAATAGAATGACAATTTCATTATAGAAATGAGGGTACTTAATAATGACAAATAAATATAATGATGATGATTATTGCGATATATATGAAAATAAAATATGTGATAATTGTGGTAAATGCTTAGAAATAGATGGTGTTGATATTAAAGCTATAAAAATAGAAGAAATTTCAAAAACTAAAGATGAAAATAAGATTTTAGAAGAAGAATTTTTTAATAACTTAAAATCATCTCTTGATGAAGATCAAATAGAAGAATTAGAACAAAATAATTTAAACTTAAAAGATATTTATTCTAAATTCATTGAATCTAAAGGATTAAATAGTGATGAATTTAAACTTACTGAAGAAACAGAATATGAAGATGCATTCGATCATATTGAATATTTAGATGATAATGAATTATTTAATGATGATAATATAGAAGAACTTACAGAAGAAGTATATCCTGGCGTAAGAAAATTCAAAAATAAAGCATAAAAAAATATATCTTTCTTTTTCACAACT